>JBEGTE010000006.1:0-18947 GCA_041179605.1 Actinomycetota bacterium
ATGCGCGATTCGTCTCTGCACCAACGTGACCGCGAACGCATCTTGGAGCCAGATTGGTTCCAGAAGCCATCGACGATGGGGTACGTCTGTTACACCGATCTGTTCGCAACCAACCTCAAGGGACTTGCGACGAAGATTCCCTACCTCGAGGGTCTTGGTGTGACATACCTGCACCTCATGCCGATTCTCAAGCCTCGACCGGGCGCAAACGATGGCGGTTACGCGGTCGCCGATTACCGTTCACTGCGAGCCGATTTGGGTTCGATGGCCGAGTTGCGTGCGACTGCCGAGAAGTTGCATGATGCCGGGATTTCGCTGACGCTGGATCTCGTTCTCAACCACGTCGCCCTGGAACACGAGTGGGCTGAGAAGGCGCGTGCCGGAGACCCCGAATACCGCGACTACTTCTATGTGTACGACACCCGCGAAATTCCTGACCAGTTTGAGACGTCACTTCCCGAAGTTTTCCCCGACTTTGCTCCAGGAAACTTCACGTGGAACGACGAACTGGACGCGTGGGTGTGGACGACGTTCAACGCGTATCAGTGGGACGTCAATTGGTCTAACCCAAAAGTGTTCTGCGAATATGCGGACATCATTGCCAACCTCGCCAACCACGGGGTCGACTGTCTGCGACTGGACGCGATCGCGTTTATTTGGAAGCGCATGGGAACGTCGTGTCAGAACGAAGCCGAGGTGCACGCCATCACGCAAGCGCTTCGCACGTTCTCGCGAATTCTCGCTCCGTCGCTCATTTTCAAAGCCGAGGCAATCGTGGGTCCAGCACAGGTTGGCGCGTATTTGGGCGAAGGCGAACGAGCCGGCAAAGTCTCAGACCTCGCGTATCACAACAGCCTGATGGTTCAGATCTGGGCGGCGATCGCCAGCCGTGACGCGTCACTGCTTGAGCGTTCGATGTCGCGATTCGGTGCGCTTCCGACGACAACCGCGTGGGGCGTGTACCTGCGTTGCCACGACGACATCGGTTGGGCGATCGATGATTCCGATGCCAGTTCGCTCGGCATGAGCGGCCACGACCACCGCATGTTCCTCGCGGACTATTTCACGGGAAAGTTCCCCGGTTCGGACGCCAAGGGAGTGGACTTCCAGATTGACCCCCTTTCCGGCGAGCGCCGCACCTCGGGTTCGGCCGCCTCGCTTGCGGGAATTGAGGTGGCACTGGCAACAAAAAACAAGTCGCATCTGGATACCGCTGTGGCGCGCTATCTGTGCGCCTATTCGATGGTGTTTGGGTTTGGCGGAATCCCGTTGCTGTACATGGGTGACGAAATCGGGATGGTCAACGACAACTCGTACCTCAAGGATCCCGAAAAGGCCGAGGACAATCGATGGATTCACCGACCCGCACTGGCGTGGGATGCGGCAACGAAGGCGACTGAAAAGCCTGCTGCGTCCGCCGCACTGGCGACCCAGGTGGCACACCGCATACGCACCGGAATTCATCATCTCATCAACGTTCGAAAGACCCTGCCCAGCCTTCACGCGGCCGTCAGTACTGAGGTTCGCGCGGGGCGTTCACGCGGAGTCGCCATCTTTGACCGCAAGCACCCTGCGGGTCACTTGGTGCAGGTCTATAACCTCTCCGACGAAGCCCGCTTCGTAGACACGAACGAGTTGGGTGGTTTGTACGGAGACGTGCACGACCACATCACCGGTCACACCTTCAACATCGGCGGCGGAATTCCGCTCGCGCCGTACGAAGTGCGTTGGCTGACGGCGGCGAACAAGTGAAGATCGAGTTCGAGCTCGACGGGTCAGGCAACCGGATTGGAGTTCCCGTCGGTGTGGTGACTGCTTCTCGGCCGGACAATTCTCCGATAGGTGGCGAACGTGTTCGGCTCGAGCGACTTTCGGTCGACCATTCCCCCGATCTCTGGGAGGCGTTTGCGGCAACCGAGTCAACGACGTTGTGGACGTATATGCCACAAGGACCGTTCGAAACCGAATCTGCCCAACGCGACTGGATTCGGTCAGTGGCCGACTCGGTCGACCCCTTCTTTTACGCCATCGTCGACAGTGCGACAGATCGAGCGGTCGGCATCGCCTCCTACCTTCGCATCGATCCCGTCAACGGAGTGATCGAGGTCGGGTACCTGTCATTCTCTGGCGCGTTGCAACGCACTCCGTCAGCGACCGAAGCGATGCACCTCATGGCGAAGAACGCGTTTGACCATGGGTTCCGCCGATACGAATGGAAGTGCAACGTTCTCAACGCCCCATCGATTTCCGCCGCCGAAAGGCTGGGATTCTCGTTCGAAGGCGTATTCCGCAACGCGGTTGTCGTCAAGGGGCACAACCGCGACACTGCGTGGTTCGCATTCACCGACTCCGATTGGAATGACGGAATCCGTGCGGCGCACGAACACTGGTTGCGCGCAGAGAACTTCGACGCAGACGAAAACCAACTGGAACGACTCGCAGACCTGACCACGCCGTTCCGGCACTCGACTTTTCCGACGCTGACGGTCGACTTCGTCGCCGAACACTAGCCCGAGAGCGTTTACCGAAGGGCGATTCTTCCCTAGAATCTCCCTTATGACTGAAACCCCTCGAGAAAATTATGGTCAGGGCGCCCAAGGCGAACCTGTTGTCCCCACCCGCACGCGCCTCAGCTTCGGCAAGTGGTTGCGCTACCAGTTCGACAACTCGCTGTCGAAGGCGAGCGCATTCGTCGCATACGCGTTCGTTGCGCTGGTTGCGATGTCACTGTTCAACACAGGACTCGGCCTTTACCTCGCTTCCACCCCTCTGAACGTTCCGATTGACTCCCCCGATTACTGGGAACTTTTCTTCCGTCGCATGTGGACGGTGCTCGGTGATGTCGGGCGACTCAACTGGTCTGACCGTGTCCTGAGCCTTTTCTCGTGGGCCGCCAGCACCGCTGTCAACGCGATCGTCATCGGTTTTGCAGCGACCTCGATTTCGGGCGCTGTTCAGCGACTCAAGGCGGGCAAGTCGCCCGTCGTCGTGACCGGACACACCCTGATCCTCGGATGGTCGAACCGTGTGTTCCCCATCCTCAAGGAACTTGCCGTCGCTGGCTCGAACCTCCGCAAGCCGACCGTCGTCATCTTTGCTGACGTCGACCGACTCGTGATGGAGGACGAAATCAACTCGCGCGCCGGAGATCTCGGCAAGTTGCAGATCATCACCCGAAAGGGTGACCCGACCAACCCCGGCGACCTCGTCCGTGCGAACGTCGCTGGCGCGAAGTCGATCATCATCCTTGACGCGGACGAATCCGGTGACGCCACAGTCGTTTCGACGGTTCTCGCGGTCAAGTCCGTCGTCAACAACCCGAGCATCCCGATTGTTGCCGAGGTTGACGACGCACAGACCGGTGAAGCGCTTACGAGCGCAACCCGCGGCCAGGTTCAGACGGTTCGTTCGCACGACGTGATTGCACGAGTCACCGCTCAGGCGTCGCGTCAGCCCGGACTCTCGACCGTCATCCTCGACCTTCTCGACTTTGATGGTGACGAGATCTACTTTGCGTCGGTCCCTGCCCTCGATGGCAAGACCTATGGCGACGCTCTCCTCGCATTCAACGGAGCTTCGGTCATCGGTTTCCGCGACGCCAAGGGTGCGATTCACCTCAACCCCAAGGCAAGTTCGACCATCCCCAAGGGCGCACAAATCATTGCGATCGCCGAAGATGACGACAAGGTCGTCTACACCGGTGTCGTCAAGGCAAAGGCCCCGGCGGTTACTGCGGCCAAGTCGGCCAAGCGCCCCGCCGAACACCTGCTCGTGATTGGCTGGTCGTCGATGGGTCAGTCGGTGATTTCCGAACTGGCCGCGTTCCTTCCCAAGGGCTCATCGGTTCACATCGTTGCGAACCCCAAGTTCGTTGACCCGGCCGAGCTTAAGGCTCTGAAGTTCGACGGCCTTGCCGTGACTTATTCGGCGTCAACCGGCGACATCGACGAGCTCATCGCCGCGGCAGAGGCGAAGCACTACGACGAAGTCATCGTGCTCGGTTACCGCAACGCGATTAGCGAGACGGAAGCGGACGCGCAGACGATGCTCACGATGCTTCAGATGAACACGCTGTTCGAAGACAAGAAGAACAAGGTTCACCCGACGCGACTGGTGGCGGAAATCCTGGATTCGCGCAAGGCGGAACTCGCCCGCGTCGCAGCAGTTGACGACCTCGTCATCAGCGACAACTTGGCAGCTCTCGTCGTCGCGCAGGTTTCGGAGAACCCGACCCTGTCGCCAGTCTTCGCCGACCTGTTCGATGCTGACGGCGCCTCGGTGAACATGCGACCGATCGAGGAGTACGCACCGCTCAAGAAGAAGGTTGCGTTCTCGCAGTTGGTTGCAGCGGGCATCGCCAAGAACGAGTCGGTCATCGGCTACCGAGTCGCGGCCGAAGCACAGTCGTCCGGAGCCCAGGGAGTCCTCCTCAACCCGTCCAAGGGTCACGAGTTCACTCCGGCCGCCGGCGACAGCATCATCGTGGTGGGGAACGTCTAAGACTCTCCACTCAAAAGCCAGTCGGCGTCGCGGATTACCGCGGCGCCGACTGCTTTGTTGTACGACGAACTATTTGTCCAGGTGGAAGACCGGGACAATCAAATAGATGCCATAAAGGAGCGCCCCACCGGCGATAGCGAACATGATGTAGGCCACGGTGCGATTCAACACTTCACTGACCGCTGCCGTCTGGCTTCCTTTCTTGGCGGCACTGACGAAACTCAGTGCGTTCGTGTACAAGCGAACGCCAAACGCGAACGTAGCGACGATGACCGTCGAGAAAATGACCGACGACACGGAGACGAGAATGAACGCATTCCAATCAATTTCCATTACTTCTTCCCCTTTGACGACTTGGAGTTCTTGCTGGACTTCGCCGGCTTCTTCGACGCGGAGGTCTTTGCCGATTTCTTCACCGTCGACTTCGTCGCGATAACGGTCGTAGAAACCTTCGCGGTTGCCCGACGTTCGTCACGCTGTGCCTGACGAATTTGACGCGGAGTTCGGATTGCCTCCGATGCGCCCTCCACTTCGCTAATGACATTGTGCGCACCGATCTTGTTTCGGCGTGATACCTGGAAGATGGTGACGACCACGGCGAGCGTGATAATCAAGTCGAGGAAGAACCCGGCGGTTCCTTGCATAACCAGGAGTGCCGACAACGCGCCGACGATTCCTGCCGCAGGAAGCGTCAAGAACCAGGCGATGACGATCTGGCCGGCCTTGGACCAGCGAACTTGACCGCCACGGCGACCCATTCCAGAGCCCATGATGGCACCCGACGCGACCTGGGTGGTCGACAGTGCAAAACCGAGGTTCGACGACGCGAGGATTGTGACGCCTGACGCGACTTCGGCAGCGAAGCCCTGTGCCGGCTTGATTTCGGCGAGCCCGGACCCCATTGTCTTGATGATTCGCCAACCGCCCGCATAAGTTCCAAGCGCGATGGCAAGTGCCGACGCAACGACAACCCATAGTTCGACGTGGTCGCCAGATGACTGTAAGCCAGCTGCCACGAGGACCAAGGTGATGACACCCATCGTCTTCTGCGCGTCGTTCGTTCCGTGGCTGAGCGCCAGCAGTGACGACGAGAAGACCTGACCGATTTTGAAGGTGTCACGGCCAGTTCCGATGCCGGTCTTTGCTCGCGAAAGCTGGGTGCGAGCGGTGACAATGTATGCGATTCGCGTGGTGAGGAATGCTGCGATGCCCGCAATGAGCGGAGCCGCGAGAGCCGGAATGATGACCTTCTGGAAGACCGCATCGGTGTTGACTGCTCCGACTCCCGCGAAGACCAACGCGGCGCCGATCAGCCCGCCGAACAGGGCGTGTGACGACGAAGACGGGAGCCCGAGGAACCACGTCGTGAGGTTCCAGATGATTGCCCCGGTCAGCCCGGCGAAAACCATCTCTGGGCCGATTGATACGCCTTCGTTGATGAGCGAAACCGAGATGGCTTTCGCAACCGCCGTCGACAAGAAGGCGCCGACGAGGTTCATGATTGCCGCGATGATGACGGCGGTTTTGGGCTTGAGAGCCCCGGTGGCGATTGGTGTCGCCATGGCGTTCGCGGTGTCGTGGAAGCCGTTCGTGAAATCAAAGAACAGCGCAATCGCGACAACCAGCGAAACGATAAGAATCGGATCCACTAGTTTCTTTCTGCTGGGGTTTGCTGGGGTTGAACGCCCCGAAAGTGTGAGCGTCCAAGAAAAATCTAGGGCTGGAAGGTGAACGGAAAGTTAACAAATCGGCGACTCGCCGAAGAAACTTTTCGCGAATTTAGGGTGCCGCGACGAACAATTGCGACGCGTCGTGTACACGGAGGTTGACGGACCCGGTCGGCCCCTCGATGTTCCAACGGTCACCACTTCCCGACACCGTCAATGCGGCACCCGGGACAATCCCGGCTTGTGCGCAACCGGCGAGGAGTGCGTTGTCTGCCTGCAGACTTTCGCCGAGTGCGACGAGGGTGTGGAACCCTGCCCCAACACTCGAGACGGGGATTCCGCTAATCCGTGGCACGGTGTCGGATCCGCCAACTCCGGGGATCGGGTTTCCATACGGGTCGGTGTCTGTCGTGGTGAGCATGGCGAGGAGCTTGGCTTCGGCGTCGTCACCGAGCACATGTTCCCACCGACACGCTTCCTCGTGGCAGGCCGCCCAGTCCAGACCGAGCACATCGAAAAGAAACCTCTCCGCAATTCGGTGCTTGCGCATAACCGCGACCGCGATGTCGCGTCCCGCAGGGGTCAGTTCAACAATTCGGTTGTCATCAAGGGTCACTAGTCCGTCGCGTTCAAGTCGCGAAACGGTCTGGGAGACGGACGGCATGGCCTGATCGAGTCGTTCGGCGACTCGTGCGCGAAGAGCGGGCTGTCCTTGTTCCTCAAGTTCAAAAACGACCTTGAGATACATCTCAGTCGTGTCAATCAGATCCGACATCGTCACCTCCTTCGACAAAAATACCTTCCCTGTGGACAATTCCGAACCTTCGCGGTCTGTGAGTGGTGGGGTGTACTCCATGTCAGCTACTCAAATCGGACGGCGCCTCGTCGTCGCCACTGAAATTGTCACCCTCATCGCCGCGGCACTTGTCGCGAACGTCACTGGTCCTCTCGCGCCAGCGAGTGCGAATGCCGAGACACCGATCATCACCGCCACGGTTTCCGCACCGGTGGGGATCGCCATCGATTCGCCATGGGTTATCGACGCGACAGGAACAGCCGCGTGGGCACTCGGAGTTGACGGCAACGGAATGGGGGTCCTCGCGCGGCGTGATTTGGAATCGAACGCCATCACCACAACACCTACCGTCTCCGGTGAAATCGGCGCCACCGATGGTCGCCTGTTGGGCACGTCTGGCCGAATCGCGTTTCTCATCAAGCGCAGCGCAGCCGGCGGACGCCTCGGCGTCTTCAACCCCGCAACCGGCTCGCGTGTGTCCACGTACAACCTGACGGCGACGGACACGAATCCGAAAGGGATTGGCTCCACGGCGAGCGGTACTGCGACGTATTTCGGAGCCAATCCGTCAAACTCGTCAGTCGTCAAAATCACCACGTCATCTGGCGCACTCGTGAACTCTATTGTTCAACCCGCCGCGCCAACCACGAGCGGAATCATGTACCAGTCAAAATTTTTCACCACGGTGGGGACGACAACAACCCGATTGGTCAGTTACAAGGACTCGGCCTCGATCTCGGTCGACACCTCAACTCTGCTGACCGGAATCTCGTCAAGTCTCTACGACCCCGCACTGGCGGGTTCGGTGGCGTGGTACGGAACCAACACGACCCCCGGGCGGCTCATTGGCATTGATCTGGATACACGAATCGTCGTTGGAAACTTTGCGTTGAGCGCGACCGAATCGGGATTGCGGAATGTCGCGATCCCCACTGGCTCTCCGTTCGCGTACGCGACGACAACGGTCGGCACCAACACCCACCTCGTCAGCATCCGCCTCAGTGATGGCGTGAAGGTTGGCGATGTCGACCTCGGCTCATTGGGCTCCGCAACGTCCATCAACCTGTGGGGACCATTCGTCGACGTCACGTTTGCGGGGTCGACTGCGATTGTGAGGCTGACAACGGCGATCGCCCCAACCGCGCCGTCCATCGTCGAAGTGACGGAAGGAGACGGAACACTCGCGGTGTCCTGGTCGCGGTCAGAGTCGGCGGAGCCCAATGTGAATTACCTCGTGACACTGACGTCGGCGGACAACACGGAAACCTGCTCGACGACATCCACGTCCTGTGAGTTCAACGGATTGATCAACGGAACTCAGTACTCGCTAACGGTGCAGGCGAGCAACTCCGTCGGGTCCGCCACGACTGACCCCGTCACGGCATCGCCGGCGGCCAATCCGACTGCGCCGATCAATGTCGCGGCGACTCGCGGAGACGGTCATGTCAACGTTTATTGGACCGCGAACGAGTCGGGGGGTCGGAGCATTTCGGGGTACACCGTTACCCTCGAGCCCGGAACGCACGTCTGCGAGACAACCTTCGAGCACTGCCTGTTCACGGGACTCGCGAACGGAACCGCATACTCCGCACGGGTAACGGCACACACGTCATTCGGGTCCTCAACTCCCAGCGAAGCCAGCGCCGCCGTGACCCCGGCAACCGTTCCCGACGCGCCCTCAATCGAGTCGGTCGTGAACGAGGTTGGCTCGTCAACAGTGAGTTGGGCGCCAGGGAACACCGGCGGCGAGGCGATCGCCTTCTTTCGCGTTCTCCTTTGGGAAGACGCCGAAATAGCGCGCGAGTGGGTGACGACCGACACCAGCGTCACCATCGGTTCAGTGACGTATCCCGCTGAACGTCGCGTGACAATCGAGGCGGTGAATGCGGTCGGCTCGTCGCCGTACGCCACAGGTTGGATCGCCCCGCTTGCGCCACCAGTCGTTCCCGAACCTCCCGTCGTGCCCGAACCACCCGTCGTACCCGAGCCTCCCGTCGTTCCCGAGCCACCCGTCGTTCCCGTCGGCTCGAAACCGGACAGCCCGAAGGTGCTCAAGATTCGATCGTCGACTAGCCTTTCGTACACCGTGGAGTGGAGTCGGCCGCGAGACGGCGGTTCGCCAATTCTCGATTATCGAGTGTCCGTGAAGGCACCCGGCTCCACACAATTCACGACACTGCCCGACAGTGTTTCCCCGCGTCGATACGTCCGTCTGCCACGTCCGTCCAAAAACCAGGCGATCTATGTGCGCATCGTTTCCGTGAATGCGGTCGGAGAATCAACCGTCCCGACTGTCGTGATGATCAAGAATCGGAGGATTTACACAATTCCCAGGGTTGTTGCGGTGCGCTTCAATGACGCTGCGGCCTTTGCGGGATCTTTCGCGAGATCGACCCCGTAGGACGGAACGAGTTTCGACAGTGTCGTCGCCCACTCGGACTGTTTGTGAGGGAAGCACGTCGCCAGAACATCGAGCATGGCGGCGACAGATGTGGATGCCCCGGGCGATGCCCCCAGCAAACCGGCAATCGAGCCATCCTTGTGGGCGACAACCTCCGTGCCGAATTTCAGCACACCAAGCTTCTTGGGGTCACGCGAGATGACCTGTACGCGCTGACCGGCGGTGTATCCGTACCAGTCCTCTGCGGACGCCTCAGGGAAGTATTCACGAAGAGCGGCGAGTCGATCTTTTCGACCGGCGAACACCTCACCGACGAGGTACTTCACCAGACCGAGATTCGTTGCTCCGACCGCGAGCATCGGGATGATGTTTCCGAGTCGAATCGAGAAGGGAAGGTCCGTGAACTTGCCCGCCTTGAGGAACTTCGGCGTGAAGCCGGCGTAGGGCCCGAACAACAGGCTCGACTGTCCGTCGACAACGCGAGTGTCAAGGTGAGGAACAGACATCGGCGGGGCACCAACCGATGCGCGACCGTAGACCTTGGCACTGTGCTGGGCGACAATCTCGGGGTTGTCACATCGATAGAACTGACCCGAAATGGGGAAACCGGCGTATCCACGGATTTCCTTGATGCGCGCGCTTTGAAGCAGACCGAGTGCGTAACCACCGGCTCCGACGAACACGAATCGCGCGAGCACCTCGATCGGGGTCTTGCCGACCTCGTGTTTGATGGTGACGCGCCACAGTCCATCACGACGACGGCGAATCTTCTTCACCGAGTGTGACAAGTGCAGGTTGACGCCGTCCTTGACGAGCGGCTCGACCAGGAGTTCCGTCAGGGCACCAAAGTTAATGTCTGTCCCGTCCACGAATCGCGTCGCCGCAACCGGCTCGTCCTTGCCGCGACCGGGCATCAGCAAAGGGGTCCACTGGTGAATGACGGCGGGGTCTTCCGTGTATTCAGCGCCAGGGAACAACGGGTTGTTCTTGAGGGCTTCGAAGCGCTTGCGCAGGTACTTCACGTTCGCCTTGCCCCACACGAAACTCATGTGCGGGACAGGCACGAGGAAAGCGGCGGGGTCTGGGATTGTGCCGTCGTCAACGAGGGCGGACCACAGTTCGCGCGAGAGCTGGAACTGCTGGTTGACCTTAACCGCGTTGACGGTCGAAACGGAACCATTGGGCTGCTCGGGCGTGTAGTTGAGTTCACACAGCGCCGAGTGCCCGGTTCCCGCGTTGTTCCACGGGTTCGTTGATTCGGTTGCGAGCGAACCGGCTCGTTCGTAGATGTCAATCGACCACGTCGGTTCGAGACGGTGGAGAAGGGTGGCGAGAGTGGCGCTCATGATTCCGCCACCAACGAGAACTGCGTCAACAACCTTGGTCACTGTTACATCCTATTCCCCGCCGTTAGGCTGGCATCCGTGCCCGCACTTTCCCCGCGCCTTCCCCTCGTTGTTGCGATTGGGCTCGCCGCGGGGTTCCTTTCGGGACTGTTCGGCATTGGCGGCGGAATCATCATGGTGCCGCTGCTCGTTATCGCTGCCCGATTCGCGCAACGCGAAGCATCCGCGACGAGTCTGGCCGCGATTATCCCTACCGCCACCATCGCGGCGGT
Organism: Actinomycetota bacterium; assembly: GCA_041179605.1. Lineage (GTDB taxonomy): Bacteria > Actinomycetota > Actinomycetes > Actinomycetales > Microbacteriaceae > MWH-TA3. The sequence goes on from JBEGTE010000006.1 coordinate 10,983, forward strand.
CACGTACGTCATGTCGGGAGCAGTTCCGTGGGACCAACTCGCATTCGGTGCGGTGATCGCAATCGGCGCAGCGGTCCTCGCACCGATCGGCTCGCGTGCGTTACGCACCTGGAACGTGTCGGTCGTTCGCTGGGTGTTCATCGGGATGCTGGCGGTGACGGCGGTCATGATTTTTGTCACGGTGCCCGAACGGTCGGCCCAACTCGGGTGGTCTCCCACCACGGTCGTCGAACTCCTTGCACTGGGGGCGATCATGGGGTTCGCCGCGGGTTTGCTTGGCGTTGGCGGTGGAATCTTGGCGGTGCCGATTCTCATCCTGCTCGGCGTTAGCGACCTCACCGCAAAAGCGCTGTCACTTGTGGCAATGGTTCCCGCCGCGATTACAGGGACGATATCGTCGAACCGCGCCGGACTTGTTCAGTGGAAAACCGTGCCGCCTCTCGCAATCGCCACAACCATCGCCGCACCGTTCGGCGTCTGGGCATCCACGTCACTCAGCGAGACGTGGGCGAACCCCATGCTCGCGGCCATCATTGTGTACGCGACCGTTCAATTGACGGATCGGGCCCTTCGCGAATCGCGAAAGGCTTAGAGAAGTCCCTTACGCTCAGCAACAATCTCGGCAATCTGGACTGCGTTGAGCGCGGCACCCTTGCGGAGGTTGTCGTTCGAGATGAACAGGACGAGTCCCGTTCCGTCCTCGAACGACTGGTCTTGGCGGATGCGACCCACCAGGCTCGGGTCGATGCCCGCTGCATCGAGAGGAGTGGGAACATCGACGAGTTTTACGCCGGGCGCCGTTGACAGGATTTCCTTGGCCTTCGCCGCCGAAATCGGGTTGGCGAACTGCGCGTGAATCGACAACGAGTGACCCGTGAAGACCGGCACGCGAACGCAGGTGCCTGACACGGAAAGGTTGGGAAGCTCGAGGATCTTGCGCGACTCGTTGCGCAGCTTCTTTTCTTCGTCCGTCTCGTCCTGGCCGTCGTCCACAAAGGATCCCGCCTGCGGGATGACGTTGAACGCAATGTTCTTGGGGAACTTGACCGGTGCCGGGAAGTCGACGGAACGACCGTCGTGCACAAGACCCATCGCATCCTGAGCCACGACTGCACGGGCCTGTTCGAGAAGCTCTTCGCCTCCGACGAGTCCCGCACCCGAAACAGCCTGGTACGTCGAAACTTGAAGTCGAACCAGTCCGGCGACCGCGTCGAGCGGCTTGAGAACGGGCATCGCCGCCATCGTGGTGCAGTTCGGGTTTGCGATGATTCCCTTGACCGCTTCGTCGATTGCGTGAGGGTTGACTTCGGACACGACGAGCGGAACCTCGGGGTCCATGCGCCAGCCGCTTGAGTTGTCGACGACGGTGACGCCGGCTGCGGCGAATCGAGGCGCCTGCGCCTTGGAGAGGGTTGCACCGGCCGAGAAGATGGCGATATCGAGGCCGCTCGGATCCGCAGTTTCTGCGTCCTCGACGACGATGTCACGACCGTTGAACGGGATAACCTTGCCCGCGCTGCGAGCTGAGGCAAAGAAGCGGATCTCCTCAATCGGGAAATCGCGTTCGACAAGAAGCTGGCGAACGACGGCACCGACCTGTCCGGTCGCGCCGACAACACCGATACGTGCACCCATTAGCGTCCCGTTCCTGCGTAAACGACCGCCTCGACGTCACCGTCGAGACCGAAGGCGGAGTGAACCGCGGTCATTGCGCGCTTGAGGTCATCACCACGAGTGACGACCGAAATGCGAATTTCGGAGGTGGAGATCATCTCCATGTTGATTCCCGCTTCGAACAGTGCGGTGAACAGCTGCGCCGAAACACCGGCGTTGGTGCGCATCCCGCCACCGACCACCGACAACTTTCCGATGTTGTCGTCGTAGGCGAGGTCGGCAAACCCGACGGTCGACTGCGCGTCGCGAAGAGCGGCGAGGGTCTTGTCACCGTCGGTCTTGGGAAGGGTGAACGAGATGTCGGTGAGGCCGCTGACCGCTGCCGACACGTTCTGGACAATCATGTCGATGTTGGCACCGGTTCCGGCAACGATGGTGAAGATCTCGGCGGCCTTGCCCGGGATGTCGGGAACGCCGATGACCGTGATCTTGCCTTCGCTCAGATCACCAGCAACACCGGTGATGATGGGCTCTTCCATGTTCTCTCCCCTCGTGGAGACGACGAGCGTCCCCTCTTTTTCCGCGAAGCTCGATCGGACGTGTAGCGTCACCCCGTGGCGACGCGCGTATTCGACCGCGCGGATGTGAAGTACCTTGGCGCCCGCAGCGGCGAGCTCCAACATTTCTTCGAACGTGACGACGTCGACCTTGTGCGCCTTCGAGACGATGCGCGGGTCAGCAGTAAAAACACCGTCGACGTCCGTGTAAATCTCGCACACATCCGCGCCCAGGGCCGCGGCCAGTGCAACCGCAGTCGTGTCACTGCCGCCGCGACCGAGGGTCGTGATATCCCTCGAATCGCGGTTGAAACCCTGGAAACCGGCAACAATCGCAATCGCGCCCTCCGCAAGGGCTTCGCGAAGTCGGTCGGGGGTGACCTCGACGATTCGTGCGGCACCGTGCTGGGAATCCGTGATCATTCCGGCCTGGCTGCCCGTGTACGAGCGGGCGTCAACGCCGAGGGACTTGATGGCCATCGCCAGCAACGCCACAGAAATGCGCTCGCCCGTGGTGAGAAGCATGTCCATCTCGCGCGGGTCCGGGTTCTCGGTGACCGAGTGGGCGAGATCGATGAGTTCGTCTGTTGTGTCCCCCATCGCCGAAACAGCAACCACGACGTCGTGGCCCTGCGCCTTGGTCGCGACAATTCGGCGCGCCACTCGCTTGATGCTCTCGGCATCAGCGACGGACGATCCGCCAAATTTCTGAACAATCAGCGACACGGGTGCTCTTTCGGTTCGAGGTACACAAAAGGGCGATGGCTTCATCGCCCGCCCTTGTGATAATTCTACCGCTTAAGCGGAACCAGCGACACGGGTGCGGTGCTCGAAGGCGCGACCGAGAGTGACTTCATCCGCGTATTCGAGGTCGCCGCCGACTGGCAAGCCACTCGCTAGGCGAGTGATGTTGATGCCGAGAGGTTCGAGCAGTCGAATGAGGTACGTTGCCGTCGCTTCGCCTTCGACATTCGGGTCGGTCGCGAGGATGATTTCAACGATGCTGGTGTCCCTCAGGCGTTCGAGCAACAAACCGATTCGCAATTGGTCGGGACCGATTCCGTCGATCGGCGAAATTGCGCCGCCGAGCACGTGATAGACCCCGCGGAATTGCCGGGTGCGCTCGATTGCGACGACGTCCTTAGCCTCTTCGACAACGCAAATGGTGTCCCGTGTTCGTCGCGGATCGCGGCAAATGCTGCACTCGTCTTCTTGGGCGATGTTGCCGCACGTAGAACAGAACTTGACCACATCTCGGATCGTTGCGAGGAGTTCAGCGAGCCGAGCGGGGTCATACGTTTCCGTCTGAATGACGTGAAACGCGATGCGTTGAGCAGATTTGGGACCGACGCCGGGCAGACGCCCGAACTCGTCAATCAGTTCTTGAAGGATGCCGTCATACATCGTTAGTCGTCCGAGTCGGACTCGTCGTCAAACAACGGCGGCGGTGCAACGTTGTCCGAGTTTGATGGTTCATCGGCCGCATTGCCGTTCTCGATGGTGGCAACGAGGGTTGCACCGAGAACGTCGCGGATTACCGATTCGCCGACTTTTTCCTCTTCGGGTTTTTTCGTCGCAACGGGTTCAGCAGCAGCGACGGGTTCAACCGGTTTCGTCGGAGCTTCTACCTCTGCGGCAGGAGACGATGCCACGTGCGATTCTGCGGCGGGCTGTCCTCCGCGGTCGACCTTGGCCGCTTCGGCTTCAGCCATGAAGGGGTTGGTTTCCGGCGTAGCAACGCGCGGAGTCTGGGCGGTGATGGGCCCTGCTGCCATGCCGACGCGAGGAGTAAAACGGAAGCGGACGCCGAGCGCGCCGACAATCGCTTCTCGAAGTTCCTCGAAGACGGCCTTGCCGCTGGTCGATTGTTCCTTGAAGCGGTCGAGGAACATCTGGTCGGCAAATTCGAGTGTGAGGACATCCCCAACGAGTGCGGTGGGAGTCGATGCGTTGACAACGACCCAGACACCCGGGTTCGATTTCAATTCCTCGAGGATGTCGGGCCAGATTTCAACCAGTTCTTCGAGGCTTCCCGACTCGGCGGCGCTGGTAGCGACGGGCGTAGTTGCGACATGGGCGACGGGTTCCGCCGCAACGGGCGCTGCAACAACTGGCGCAACGGGTTCCGCCGCGGCCACTGGTTCAACCGCGGGTTCGGTGGTCGCGACGGGAGCGGTCACTGGCGCGGAAGGTGTCGTCTGCACGGGAGCGGCTGGCGTGGCGGGTGCCGAAGCAGCTGGCCGCGCCGGTCGTTCGACGGGTTCGGCGCCGTCACCATCGACGAGCAGTCGTGCAACCATCAGCTCGAGGTGAATTCGCGGAGGTGTCGTTCCCGTCATGTTCGACAGAGCTTCGTTGACGATATCCGCCGCGCAGGACAGGGCGCTCGCGCCGAACAGCACCGCCAAACCGGCCATGCGCTCGATTTCGTCGGCCGGAACCCCGCGCAGAACCGCGGCGGCTCCGTCGCCGGTCGCGTCAACGATGACGAGGTCGCGGAATCGTTCCAGCACGTCCTCGACGAAGCGACGCGGATCGTTTCCGGTCTGAATGATTCGGTCGACCACCGCGAACGCGAGGGCGGCATCGTCTCGACCGATTGCTTCGATGCACTCGTCGAGAAGTTCATTGGGGGTGTACCCCAGCAGGTTGTTGGTGCGCTCGCGTGTGACCGTCGCGTTGTCGGAACCCGCGATGATCTGGTCCAGCAGCGACAGCGTGTCACGAACGGACCCGCCACCGGCGCGAATTACGAGGGGTAGAACGCCGTCCTCGACTGTGACCTTTTCCTGTTGGCACAGTTCGTTGACGTAGTCGAGCATCACCGCCGGCGGAACGAGACGGAACGGATAGTGGTGTGTGCGCGACCGGATTGTGCCGATGACCTTGTCCGGTTCGGTCGTCGCAAAGATGAACTTGACGTGCTCTGGCGGTTCTTCCACAATCTTGAGCAACGCGTTGAATCCCTGTGACGTGACCATGTGCGCTTCGTCGAGGATGTAAATCTTGTAGCGGTCGCGCGACGGAGCAAACCCTGCGCGTTCACGCAGATCGCGGGCGTCGTCGACGCCGTTGTGGCTGGCCGCGTCGATCTCGATGACGTCGATCGAACCCGAACCGTCACGACTCAGTTCGACGCATGACGGACACTTTCCACACGGGGTGTCGGTGGGTCCCTCTGCACAGTTCAGGCAGCGGGCGAGGATTCGGGCCGACGTCGTCTTGCCACACCCACGCGGTCCGCTGAACAGGTACGCGTGGTTGACGCGGTTGTTCCGAAGTGCGGCGCGCAGCGGATCGGTCACCTGAGATTGCCCGATGAGTTCCTCGAAGGATTCGGGTCGGTAACGACGATACAGAGCGACTGCCACCCTTTGAGATTACCCGTCAGCACCCCCATTCGTGGGCGGCGCGTGGGTCAGAGGGCGGCGAGCGCCTGGTGGGCGATTTCGAGTTCCTCGTTCGTCGGAACGACGAGCACCCGCACGACGGACGATTCTGTGGCGATGTCGCGCACGTCCTTCGATCGCACGTCGTTGAGTGCCGAATCGAGTTCTATGCCGAGGTGTTCGAGGCCCTGGCACGTCAATTCACGCAGCAGCGACGAGTTCTCTCCGATTCCGGCGGTGAACACGACGGCGTCGACACGACCCAGCTGAGCAACGTAGGAACCGAGGTAGTGGCGAATTCGGTGGCGCCACACGCCGAGCCCGACGCGCGCGCTCTCGTCGCCCTTCGCCACAGCGTCCTCGACGTCACGCATGTCTGACTTGCCCGTCAAACCGACCATTCCGCTGCGCTTGTTGAGAAGGTCGTCGATTTCGTCGATTGACATTCCCGCGACGCGGTGGAGGTGTGTGACGACCGACGCGTCAATGTCGGTTCGTGGAATCGGGCGTGCGTCCGAGGAAGTCGGCCGCTCGACTCGACACATACCGAACGCTGGTTCCGTGGAACCCGTACTTGCGCACGCCGTACTCGGCGGCGATGTCGGAGTCGATGGCGTACGTGTACGCCTCGGCAGGCATGGATTGGTGAAACGCGGTGTCGAAGACGGCAACATGTGGAACGAACCCCAGCACCTCACGTGCGGCACGGATTCCCGCAAGATTGGCGGGGTTGTGAAGCGGTGCGAGTGGCGATAACGCGTCAATCTCGGCGAGCACGTCGTCGGTGATCACGGTGGCAGTCGAGAAGCGATCACCGCCGTGAACGACGCGGTGTCCGACGACGGAGATGTTGGCGTCCTCCCCGAGCAGGTCGAGAACACCGCGCAATCCCTCGGTGTGATTGACCGCGTCACCACCCGGCTCGCCGATTCGTTCGACCAGCCCTGACATGACGGACTGGTTCGTCGCGAGATCAATCAATTGGTACTTGATGGATGACGACCCCGAGTTCACGACAAACGCGCGGCTCACGAGTTGTCCTGCGCTTGAATTGCGGTGATGGCCACGGTGTTGATGATGTCGCTGACGAGCGCGCCGCGCGACAGGTCGTTGACCGGCTTGTTAAGGCCCTGGAGGACCGGCCCAATTGCGACCGCACCCGCAGACCGCTGGACCGCCTTGTACGTGTTGTTACCGGTGTTGAGGTCGGGGAAGATGAAGACGGTTGCGCGACCGGCCACGGGCGAATCGGGCATCTTGGTCGCTGCGACGCTGGGTTCGGCGGCCGCGTCGTACTGAATCGGCCCCTCGACGAGAAGGTCAGGTTGACGTTGGTGGACGAGAGCGGTTGCTTCGCGAACCTTTTCTACGTCATCACCCGAGCCGGACGTCCCCGTTGAGTACGACAACATCGCGACGCGCGGCTCGATGTCGAACTGCCTCGCGGTTTGCGCCGACGAGATGGCGATGTCGGCCAATTGGTCTGCAGTCGGATCGGGGATGACGGCGCAGTCACCGTAGACGAGCACGCGGTCGGCGAGCGCCATGAGGAAGACACTCGACACGACGGAGGTTCCCGGCTTGGTCTTGATGATTTCGAAGGACGGCTTGATGGTGTGAGCGGTGGTGTGCGCCGCACCGGAGACCATCCCGTCGGCCAGACCCAAGTGCACCATCATCGTTCCGAAATAGCTGACGTCGGTGATGACCTCACGCGCTTGGTCGACCGAGACGCCCTTGTGGGCGCGAATTCGAGCGTATTCCTCGGCGAAGCGTTCGTCGTACTCGCTGGACTTCGGGTTGATCACAGCGGCGGCGGAGATGTCGACTCCGAGTTCCTTGGCGCGGGCGCGAACGTCGGTTTCGTCGCCGAGGATCGTCAGCGAGACGACCTTGCGAGCCAACAGTGTCGCCGCTGCGCGAAGAATTCGGTCGTCGTCGCCCTCCGGAAGGACGATGTGCTTGACGTTCGTGCGGGCGCGTTCGATGAGGTCGTACTCGAACATCAACGGAGTGACGACATCCGCACGGGCCACGTTAAGTTTTTGCAACAAAGCAGCCGAATCGATGTTTCCCTCAAACAGGGACAGCGCGGTGTCGTACTTCCGCTGTGAATCCGCGGCGAATCGCGAGCGAGTCTCCATGACTCCCATGACCGTTTCGTACGTCGCCGACGGGCCTTCGATGATGGGCAGTGGCGAATTCATGCTGACGACAAGTCGCCACACGGGTTCGGGGGTCGGGTATCCGCCATAAAGCACGATCCCTGCGAGCGAGGGGTAGGCGTCGGATTCGTGTGCCGTCAAAATTGCGAGGAGCATTTCGGAGCGGTCGGAGGGAATGAGGACAACCTCGCCTTCGCGAAGTCGCGAGATGACGTTTTCAACATTCATCGCGGCGACTTT
>JBEGTE010000007.1:0-16394 GCA_041179605.1 Actinomycetota bacterium
AACCCGCACAACGGTCCGATGTCGGTGTACGAGATGCACCTCGGATCGTGGCGACCCGGCCACGGGTATCGCGACATCGCCGAACAACTCATCGGTTACATCACCGCTCTCGGTTACACGCACGTCGAATTCATGCCGCTCGCCGAACACCCGTTTGGCGGTTCGTGGGGCTACCAGGTGACCGGATACTTTGCGCCGACGTCACGTTTCGGACACCCCGACGACCTCAAGTACCTCATCAACGAACTCCACAAGGCCGGCATCGGAGTGCTCATGGACTGGGTCCCCGCGCACTTCCCCAAGGACGAGTGGGCTCTCGCTAACTTCGACGGTGAGCCGCTGTTCGAACACCCCGATCCGCGACGCGGCGAACACCCCGACTGGGGAACACTTGTGTTCGATTTCGGTCAGCCGCAGGTGCGCAACTTCCTCGTCGCGTCGGGGCTGTACTGGCTCGACGAATTCCACGTCGACGGACTCCGCGTCGACGCCGTTGCATCAATGCTGTACCTCGACTACTCGCGCAAGGACGGTGAGTGGTACGCGAACGAGCACGGCGGGCGTGAAAACCTCCAAGCCATTCGATTCCTGCAGGAGGCGACGGCAACCGCGTACGCCCGCTACCCCGGAATCGTCATGATCGCCGAAGAGTCCACCGCGTGGCCCGGCGTCACCGCCGAGACGAGTGGCGGCGGACTCGGCTTCGGCATGAAGTGGAACATGGGATGGATGCACGACTCGTTGTCGTACATGGAACGAAACCCCGCTTGGCGTTCACACCACCACAACGAGATCACATTCTCGTTCCTGTACGCCTTCAGTGAGAACTACATGCTCCCCATCTCGCACGACGAGGTAGTCCATGGCAAGGGCTCGTTGCTACACAAGATGCCGGGTGACCAGTGGCAGAAACTCGCGAACATGCGCGTGTATCTGTCGTTCATGTGGTTGCACCCCGGCAAGAAGTTGCTGTTCATGGGTCAAGAATTTGGTCAACCGAGCGAGTGGAGCGAGGAGCGTGGACTCGACTGGTGGATTCTCGACCAGCCTGCGCACCAGGGGCTGGCTCGACTCGTCGGCCAACTGAACGCCCTGTACAAGGCGCACCCGCAGATGTGGGAGCAGGACAACGAACCTGCCGGATTCGAGTGGATCGAAGGCGGCGACGCCCAGAACAACCTCGTCGCGTTCATCCGTCGAGACACGAAGGGCACACCGATGGTCGGTGTGTTCAACTTTGGCGGCAACCCGCTCAACGACTACCGACTTGCAATGCCCGCCGTCGGGAAGTGGCGCGAAGTGCTCAACACCGACGCCGAGGACTTCGGTGGAAGCGGTGTCGGCAACTTCGGGACCGTCACGTCCGAGCAGGTTCCGTGGGGTGGGCGTGACGCATCGGCGGTCATTCAGGTTCCACCGCTCGGCGGGCTTTGGCTCACGCTGGAGAAGTAGTTAGCGGTATTCCTGCGCTGATACCAGAGCGTACGAGTATCCGAGCAGTCGGATCTGGTCCGACGTTCCAATCGCCGGAACGTGCAGCAACAACTGGTACTGGTAGTTCGCGGTGATTCCGCGCAACGAGCTCGGACGGCCGGACAGAATCTTGACGGCGCCTTCGGTGGAAATCGCCGAGCCGCCTCGAGCGGGTCGGACCGTTTCGGCTTCGTTGATTGTCAGCGCGACGAGAGCACCGGCGTCACTGGTCGCAAAAACTATCGGAACATCCTCGGTCATCGAATCAACCCACGAGAACTTCATCGACCCCTTCATGTCGGCGACGCGCTGCGCTTTCGCTTCGGCCCCGATTTGTTCCTGAAGAGTGTCCGCCTCGAAAATCGACGCGTACGGGCTTTCTGCGCCGTTGATGAGAAGGTCTGCGTACTGTTCTGCGACTTGAGCGGGTGTTGAGGACAACAGTTCGGTGTCGGCCGGCAGAACCGCTGTGCCGTATTCCGCGGAAGGCACCTCAGGCATGACGACGCCGGGTTCGAGAGCGAACGTGTAATCGACGTGATAGTTCGCTCGAGGCCCGTCCTGGGTGAGGATGATCGCGACGGACGGCGCTTCCTCGCTCGCTGTGTCGTCGATGATGGCGAAGACCGAACGTGGCCATCCATCTGTTTGCTGCGGGAGCATGAGGCTCACGGTGCCGTTCGGAATCTGGAACAACGTTCCGAGCGTCGAGTTCGCACCCTGGACACGATATGTCGCTTGGCGGAAACGCAACGCCGATCCCTGCAGTCGCGTCGCCGCAATGTTCTCGGCGCGCTTTTCATCGGCGACTTCAAGAGTCTCCACAATCTTTTCGAGAATGCGCTCAAACTGTGGGCCCGTCATTGCGACATACGGGAGTTCGGCCGTGGCGACCGGAGTCGGGGTGGGTTGAACCGAATCTCCCGACGCACAGCCGACGAGAAGCGCCGGAACAAGGCCCGTCGCGACAACCATTCCCGCGAGTCGACGTCCACGGCGTCCAGTCGCACCACGCGCGCCGAGGAAACCGGGACGCTTGGGTCGCCAACGTGGAGGCTTCGGCGCCTTCGGCATTCTGCCCTGGCGATGGCGACGCTGACGTCGTTCACGCCACAACGCCCACACAAAAGCGCCGAGTCCAACCATTCCGCTCGCAGCGGCAAGGTACAACAGGATGGTGGGAATCGTGCGGTCGACCGCGAGGTTCCAAATGACGGTCACGGTGGACGGTGCGGGACTCACTCCGTCCGTCGCAACGATGATGGAGTGACCCTTGCGAAGAGCCAATTCAGCGCTGACGGACTCGTCGCCGTTCCATTCCTCTGTCCACAGGTCGGATCCGCGCGGATCAGGAACTTCAGGCTCCAGGCCCGACACGAGCGAATCCGTCAACTCTCCCGTTTCCTTGTCGACGGTGATGAAGTGATACGACGCGTTTCCGACCCACGCCATGACGTCGGGGGTGCGACCCCAACCGATGGTGACGGGGTTGGTTTCGTCACCGTCTGCGGTTGGCGCGACAGAAGCCGTCAACGTTTCGCTGCCGGCAATCAGTCGCAACTCGGCCGCGTCAATCACCGCGATAGGGGCGTCGCCGGTGAGCTGGATTGACTGCGTCAACGTGTCGGGCGCCGAAAAGAAGTAGCGAATCACCAGGCTTCCGGCGAAAAACGCGAGAGAGGCCGCGAAGATGACGATGGCATAGAAGAACCGCACCTCGACCCCCTCACAACGACAAAACGCTAGTTTAGCCGACCCCGCCGAGTGATTGCTCGCGGTTTCTGCCCGTCGTCAGTCACGGCTAAACTGAAACGTCACCATTCGAGGAGGACAAGTGGCTACGGACGGACAGTTCCCCATCGTCATGCGCGGATACTCGCGCGACGATGTCGACAAGGCCATTGCCAACCTGCGCCGCGAAATCATCGCCGCCAATACCGAACGCAACGAGCTCGCCACCGAACTCGCCCGTATCGCCGGCACTCAACAGGCGATCGAATCCGCCGAACCGAGCACTCCCACGTACGCCGGACTTGGCACCAAACTCGAGATGGTTCTTCGCACCGCGGAAGAACAAGCCACCGTGCTGATGTCGACGTCCGACATCGAGTCGCAACGACTCGTCACCGATGCTCGCATCGAAGCCGACCAGATTGTCGCCGAGGCAACCACTCGTGCAGAGGCGATCCTCGCATCCGCAGAGGAACGTGCCGCATACGCGACTAACACTGCCGCGATTGACGCGGATAACCTCATCGCGATCGCACAACGTGACGTCCAGGCGATGAACGACGAAGCCATTCGCGAAGGCGTTCGAATTCGCGGAAGCGCCTCGACGGAAGCCGCAGAACTTCGCGCGACAACTCAGCGCGAAATGGCGGAAAAACGTGCCGCGTTCGATCGCGAAGTCGCCGAAGCTCGACTCGTGATGGACAAGGAAGCGCAGGAAGCACGCGCCGAAATTGCACGACTTCTTGCCGAGGCTGAGCGGGCCAAGCTTGACCTTGCGGCCGAAGTGACTGCTCGACGCCACGAAGAAGAAGAGAAACTTCTCGAATACCACCGTGACGCGGTTGCGCAGAACGAGGCGTATCTGGCCAAGGCGAATGACGAGTTCACCAAACTTCAGAAGGCGGTCGCCGCTCTGAAGAAGGAACACAACCGACTTCAGTCCGAGGTGCTCAAAACGCGCGAACGTGTCGAAATTCAGGCGAAAGAAGAATCTCGCCACCTGGTCGAAGACGCCGAGGCTCGCGCAAAGAAGATCCTCACTCGCGCACGTTCAGAAGCGAAATCGATTGTGGATGACGCAGAAAAGCGCCTCATCGAACTTCAAGCGGAACGCGACGCCATCGCCGCGTACATCGGCGACATCAACAAGGCCGTGTCGGCCGCGGCAAAAGTCGCGACCGCCGAGAAGCCCGCTCCGAAGCGCACCCGCAAGCCGGCGAGCGAATAATGACAATCCACGGCGCTTTCCGCATCGGGCTGCTGGGCGGACTGGGCGTCCTCACCGCGATGCTCATCGGTGGCGCAGTCATCACGCTTGCCTCGGTCATCACCTATGTCGGGTTTGCGTTGTTCCTTGCGCTCGGATTGGACCCGATCGTTCGATTCCTGGTCACCAAGGGCCTCCCCCGCTGGGCTGCGGTCGTCATCGTGGTAATCGGACTGCTCGGAGTCGTCGCCGGATTCGCGCTCGCTATCGTGCCGGTTCTGGTCGAACAAATGACGCTCCTCTACGCAGGAGTGCTGGCGTTCCTCACGTCCTACGGATCTCTCAGCGAGCTGGAGAGCGCCATTCAGGCGTTCATTCCCCTCGAAGTTTTGGACGTTCACGGAACCGTTCAGGGAATCATCGAGTTCTTGTCCGACCCCGCCAACATAGCGAACATCGGTGGCGGCGTTCTGTCGGTCGGCGTGACGTTTGCGAACGCAGCGCTGGGCGCGTTCCTCACCGTGATGCTGACCATCTATTTGGTCGTGTCGCTTCCGTCCATCACCACGTCCGTGTACTCGGTGGTTCCGGCGTCACAACGTCAACGCTTCATCGGGCTAGCCGAACAGGTCATCAAGGCGGTCGGGCAGTACGTCATCGGTCAGGGAACCCAAGGTCTCACCAATGGCGTGTTCAGTTTCATCGCGCTGAGCATCATCGGCGCCCACTATCCCGTGTTGTTCGCGATCATCGCCCTCATGTTCTCACTCATCCCGTTGGTCGGAACGATCACGGGGTCGATCATCATCGTGCTCACGCAGTACCTGCTCGACCCCGAACACCCCGGTTTGACGCTCACGGTTGCGATTTACTATCTGGTTTACTCGCAAGTCGAGGCGTACGTCATCGGCCCGATGATCATGAACCGCGCGGTCAAGGTCCCTGGCGTCGTCGTCATCATCGCCGCTCTCGCAGGCGGAGCGCTCATGGGTGTGCTGGGTGCGATCGTGGCAATTCCCGTCGCAGCGTCCGTGCTCATCATGATGCGCGAGGTCATCGTCCCCGCTCAGAACGAACGTTAGCCGAAGTGCGTCGGCAGCGGTAAGGCCTCAGGGTTGAGCCGCTCGACGATCTCGCTGAGGACGCGGTATGTCTGCTTTTCGCCCACCCACAGGTGCTTGCCTTCCTCGACCGCGACGATCTCGACGCGGGGAATGACCGCGAATCGCTCGCGCGCTTCCTCCGGCTGCAGATAGTCGTCCAATTCGGGGACGAGAGCGACAATCGGGATGTTTGAGTCGTTCCACTTGTGCAGAGTCTCGGGAGACGTGCGGTGCAATGGCGGCGACAACAGAATCAGACCCGCGACGTCGTGGCCGAGAGCGTGGTTGAGCGCCACCTCCGTGCCGAACGACCATCCAACCACCCACGGAGTTGGAAGCCCGCGGTCACGAATGAACCGAAGCGCCGCCTCGAAGTCAAACCGCTCGTCAACACCGTGACCGAACGTGCCCTCGGATGTTCCGCGCGGACTCGTGACCCCTCGAAAATTGAACCGCAACACGGCGATATTCGCGAGGGCGGGAAGTCGATTCGACGCCTTCCGCAAAATGTGCGAGTCCATGAATCCACCGGCGGTGGGCAGCGGGTGCAAAAAAAGAATGGTCGCGACGGGTACGCCCGCTTCCGGAAGAGCCAGCTCGCCGACTAGCGTCAACCCGTCCTCGGTGTGCAACTCGATGTCTTCTCGGAGCGCCGGCAAAACGGACATCGAGCGGATCTCGCTCATCGACCCGACTTCCAACAGGGAATGTGCCAGTGACGGCGATCGCGCAGTGCGGCATCGTCACCAAACATGCCCTCCTCATGCCACGCGACGAGGTGTGCCATTCCGACGGGAATCGGCACCACACAACCGGGGCACGCGTATTCCTTCAGTGCATTCGCCGCCGAGATGTCCTGCACGATGAATTGCTCTCCCCGACGGGTTTCAACGCGTCGCCCACCCGTTGTGCGAGCCATGTCGAGTGGAACGTGTTCGTCTCGCTTCGGCTTGTTGCGGCGACCCACTAGTACCACCCAACTTCTTCCGAGTGCTGCCATGCTCCGCACGGCGTCTTGTACCGCTTCGAGATGTAGCCGAGTCCCCAGTCGATTTGCGTCTTCGGGTTGGTCTCCCAGTCCGCGCCGGCGGACGCCATTTTCTTGCCCGGCAACGCTTGCGGGATGCCGTATGCGCCAGACCGACGGTTCTCAGAACGATAGTTCCACCGCGACTCACGGTTCCAGAGGTTGACCAGGCACTGGAATTGGTCTTCCCCCATCCCGCGCTCTTCCAGTTTGAGAAGCGCGTATTGCTGGGCTTCCCGGACCTCCGCGCTCGATGCAGAAAAGAAGCTCGACGTCAGCGACCACTTGTCGCGTTCGATTGACACCCCGGCGCCATCGCCGCCGGTGAACTTTTGGCCAACGGGCATATCGGATCCGGTCGTACTGCCCAACGCAATAGTCGTGAATGGCGCGACAATCGGGCCAAACAACAGAACCGCGACACCGACGACCGCGGCTAACGAGACGAGCGGTCGGCGGCGAGCACGCGCGGAGGTGTTCACTACCTCACAGCGAGCATGACGCGAACCAGCTCGTCGAGAAGGAAATCGACCTGCGATTCGTCATACCCGCCAAGTTGGGGTCGGAACACAACGGTCCGAACTTCACTGCGGGAAAGGTGTTCACCAGCGGTGAAAAAGTCGTGAATGCGGTTCGCGAACGCGTCGACTTCGACCACGTTGTAACCGTACGAAAAAAGATTCGCGCGACGGAATCGGCGACCCTTGGCGCGACCGATTCGGTTGAGGATTTCCTGCGCGAGTTCACGTGCCTCGGCATTCCACACGTCAACACCAATCTCGTTGATGCGCGCTTCGCGCTCGCGCTCGGCAAAAGTGTCCTCAAGTCGTTCAACAGCAGAATCAACCTCGGCGGGAACGTACCCGCCCTTCACCAGGGGGAATGCGGCCGATCGGAGGTCGGCACTCGTCAACGATGTGTCGGTCCCCTGAAACGCCTGCCGCGCACGGTCGAGAAACGCGTCAACCGCCGCTTGGTCGTAACCGAGGGCTTTGCTGTCTGCGAGAGGGAACGTCACCCCTCTATTCTGCCCTAGGAAAACAGGATGGCGAAAACCGAGGCGACGAACATCGACGGCAGAACGGAGTCGAGTCGGTCGAGGAATCCACCGTGACCGGGCAGGAAATGCGACGCGTCCTTGGTTCCCAGTTCACGTTTGATGAGCGATTCGATGAGGTCGCCAACGGTTGCGACACCGAGGATGATGAGCCCCAGCAGAACGCCCCACCACCAGTCGATGTGCAGCATGGAGGTGGCGATGAAATAACCGGCGACCGACCCGAAGAGCGCGGAGCCGATGAACCCCTCCCACGTTTTCTTGGGTGAAATTTTGGGTGCGAGCGGCGTCTTGCCGAACATGACACCCGTCGCGAATGCGCCGGTGTCGACACTCGCGATGATGATCATCGTGCCCATCGTCCACCACTGTCCGCCGTCGCGGGCGGTCATGAGAACCGCGAACGACGCCAAGAATGGGACGTACGCGAGAGTGAACGCCGACATGAGCACGTCGCGGTCGGTGACGTCACTCGAGGACAGCCGACGCTGGACGAGATGCCAGACGATTGCGAAGAGGATTCCTGCGCCCAGCGTGACGATCTGCCCGAGATATCCGAAGTAGTACGTGGCCGGAAGCATCGCTAGGGCCGAAATCAGAATGGGGATGCGCGGAACGTGGCGCGTTGCCGTGCGTGAAATCGTGGCGAGTTCCCACGTACCGAAACCAACAAACACCGCGATAAGCAGGATGAACCATTGCTTATCGAACACAAGGCTGCAGATAAAGATTGCGCCGAGGGCAACACCGATACCGATAGCGGCGACCAGATTGCGACCCGTCCGGGCCTCCATCTTGGCGCCGGCGTCGCGAATGGCGTGGTCGATGTCCATCTAGACCTCGAGCAGCTCGGCTTCCTTCTTCTTCAGCGCGTCGTCGATTGCGTCGATGTGCTGCTTCGTCAGGCTCTCGATTTCCTTCTCGGCGCGCGACACCTCGTCCTCGGACGTGTCCTTGAGCGCCTCGATGTCCGAAATCCCCTTGCGGCGGATGTTCCGGATGGCCACTCGGCCGTCCTCGGCCTTCGCCTTGACAATCTTGACGTATTCCTTGCGACGGTCTTCGGTCAGTTCCGGCATCGTCACGCGAATGATTTCGCCATCGTTGGTGGGGGTTGCGCCGAGGTTAGGAAAGTTGACAATCGCCTTCTCGATTTCTTTCAGAGCGCTCTTGTCGTAGGGCTGGATGACGAGGGTACGTGCTTCGGGGTTCTGAAGACCCGCGAGCTGTCCGAGCGGCGTCGGCGTTCCGTAGTAGTCGACCATGATCTTTTGGAAGAGAGCAGGGTTCGCGCGACCCGTGCGCACCGTCTGGAAGTCATCCTTGATGACGTCGACGGCCTTGTTCATCTTTTCCGACACTTCGGCAATGGTCTCGGCAATCACGGGTTTCCTCCTCGGTTTCCCTTGAGTCTAGCCGTCAACCGACGGCGAGAAGGGCGACTCCCGACAGGACGACAACGGACCCGATGACGCGTTGCACGACGTGCTTTTCGCCGAAGAAGAACGCGCCACCAAGAGCAACGAGGACGACCGAGACTTCGCGTGCGGGGGCGACGAGCGAAACGGAGCTCAATTGGATAGCGGTGAGGGCAAGCATGTATGACGTCGGCGCAAGAATTCCAATGCCCGTGATGACCCACGGGTGTGCGCGAAGCGACGCGACGAGCGGCCGGGTGCGAAGCGCCATCGGCGTCATAAAAATCGTTTGCCCGACCAATGCCATCCAGTAGTAACCGACCGGCGGCAGCCCCAGCGTTCCGACGGACCAGCCGTCCCACAGCGTAAAGCACGCGATGTAGAAACCGACTGACAGTCCGTAGACGACCGACTTGAGTCTGGCCCGCCCCGCGCCACGCGCCCCGGCCGTGGAAATCACCGCGATTCCCGTTACGACAACGACGACGCCGAGAAGGGCGATCGGAGAAGGGCGTTCTCCCAGGATGAGGATTGCGCCGAGAACGGAGAGCGTCGGGCCGGTGCCTCTCGCCATCGGGTAAATCAGCGACACGTCTCCCGAACGATAGGCGTTCTGTAGCAACGAAAAATAGATGACCTCAAAAATCCCACACACAGCCGCGAGCCCGACCCAGTGCCACTGGAAATCAGCGCCGACCAGCGACGCGATGCCGAGTGGGGCGAGTGCGACAGCGCCGACGAGAAACGTCCACCACAACAGGTCGTACGTCGTGTGGCCGACGCGCTTGAGGAGCAGGTTCCAGGACGCGTGGGCGACCGCACCGAGTGCGATCAGCCCGATGACGACCGGGCTAATTGCTGACGACCGTTCCGATGTGCTCGCCGCGAATGGCCTTGGCGATGTTTCCGCCCGGCTCCATTCCGAAGACCCGCATCGGAAGGTGGTTGTCGCGGCAGAGCGCGAACGCGGTCGCGTCGATCACCTTGAGTCCCTGCTTGAGTGCCTCGGAGTAGGTGATGTTCTCGATGAGGACCGCGTCGGGGTTCTTCTTCGGGTCGTCGTCGTACACGCCGTCGACACCGTTCTTGGCGACGAGAACCTCGGTCGCACCGATCTCGAGCGCGCGTTGAGCGGCGACCGTGTCGGTCGAGAAGTACGGGAGCCCCGCACCGGCACCGAATATGACAACTCGGCCCTTTTCGAGGTGACGAATTGCGCGAAGTGGAATATACGGCTCGGCGACTTGGGTCATCTCGATCGCCGACTGAACACGCACCGGCTGACCGGCCTGTTCAAGGAAGTCCTGCAGGGCGAGGGCGTTCATGACGGTGCCCAGCATTCCCATGTAGTCGGCACGCGAGCGGTCCATGCCACGCTGGCTGAGTTCTGCGCCGCGGAAGAAGTTTCCACCACCGACGACGATGGCGACCTGGACGTCCTTCGCCGCCTCGGCGATCTCGCGAGCGATCGAACTGACGATGTCGGGGTTGACCCCGAGGGTTCCTCCGCCAAACGCTTCACCGGACAGTTTCAGAAGGACGCGGCGCGTTGACATGGAACCTCACTTTCGAGTTCCAGAGTACCGAGAAAGAGCAGGAAACAGTGAAGGGCGGCTCGCGTGTGCGAACCGCCCTTGCAGACTGTGATGACTAGGCGCCGACCTTGAAGCGAACGAAACCGGTGACGGTCAGTCCAGCCTGGTCCGCGACCTGCTTGACGGTCAGCTTGTTGTCGCGCGCATAGTCCTGCTCGAGAAGAGCGACCTGCTTGTAGAAAGCACCAAGGCGGCCTTCGACAATCTTCGGGAGAGCAGCCTCGGGCTTACCCTCGCCACGCGAGATCTCTTCGACGATGCGGCGCTCGTTGTCGACCTCCGACTGCGGAACGTCTTCCTTGGTCAGGTAGACGGGGTCAGCGAACGAGATGTGCTGTGCGATTGCGCGAGCGGTCTCGTCGTCCGAACCCGAGTAGGCGACGACTACGCCAACCTGCGGGGGAAGGTCCTTCGAGGTGCGGTGCAGGTAAACCGAGAACTTGTCTCCGGCAACCTTCGCAACACGGCGAAGTTCGACCTTCTCGCCAATGACGGCTGCATCGTCCGAGATGCGGTCGGCGACGGACTGTCCGCCAACCGACACCGCGAGAGCTGCGTCGAGCGAGTCAACGCCGGCCTCGGCGATCGCGTCAGCGACAACCTCGGCGAGGGCGATGAACTTCTCGTTCTTCGCGACGAAGTCGGTCTCGCACGCGAGTTCGATCAGGTAGACAGCGCCAGCGGTCTCCTTCGCGACGACGAGTCCTTCGCTGGTGGAGCGGTCGGCACGCTTCGCGTTACCCTTTGCTCCCTTGAGACGCAGGATTTCCACTGCCTTCTCCATGTCACCGTCCGCCTCAACGAGGGCGTTCTTGGTGTCGATCATTCCGGTGCCGAGGCGCTCGCGGAGCACCTTGACATCCTCAAGCGAAAAGTTAGCCATGAGTGATTACTTTCGTGATTGGTGGGTTGACTTATTCGGCGGCAGCGTCCGCGTCAGCCTTCTTGGCTGCGGGCTTCTTCGCTGCGGGAGCCTTCGCGGGCTTCTCTGCGTCGGCATCAGCCTTCTTCGCAGGAGCCTTCTTGGCTGCGGGTGCCTTTTCCTTGGCAGCAGGCGCCTCTTCGACAGCAGGTGCTTCTTCGACGGCCGCAACAGCAGCGTCTCCGAGGAGTTCCTTCTCCCATTCGGCGAGCGGCTCAACGGCCGACACGTTTCCACCCTCGGCGGGCTTCTGGTGGCGGATGACGAGTCCCTCTGCGACGGCGTCGGCGATCACGCGGGTGAGCAGTCCGACTGAGCGGATTGCGTCGTCGTTGCCCGGGATGGGGTACGCGATGTCGTCCGGGTCAGCGTTGGTGTCGAGGATTCCGACAACAGGGATTCCGAGCTTGGCTGCTTCGCTCATCGCGAGGTGCTCGCGCTTGGCGTCGACAACCCAGATCGCGCTGGGGGTCTTGGTGAGGTTGCGGATACCACCGAGCGACTTGTGGAGCTTCTCGAGCTCGCGGCGCTTCATGAGGAGTTCCTTCTTGGTGAAACCCTTGGTGGTGTCGTCGAAGTCGACCTGTTCCAGTTCCTTCATGCGCTCGAGGCGGCCGAGGACGGTCTGGAAGTTGGTGAGAAGTCCACCGAGCCAACGCTGGTTGACGTAGGGCTGTCCGACGCGACCGGCTTCCGAAGCGATGGCTTCCTGAGCCTGCTTCTTTGTTCCGACGAAGAGGACGGTGCCGCCACGAGCAACGGTTTCACGAACGAATTCGTACGCGTTGTCGATGTGTGCGAGCGACTGCTGCAGGTCGATGATGTGAATGCCCGAACGCTCGGTCAGAATGAAGCGCTTGACCTTCGGGTTCCAGCGCTGGGTCTGGTGTCCGAAGTGAACACCGCTGTCGAGCAGCTGGCGAATTGTTACAACGGCCATTGCCGTTCTCCTTACTCGTGGTTTTATGCAGTGGCGGTTGCCACTTGCCCTGGTGTTCGGATCGATGCCACCCACTTGGGGACCAACGGATTCGATCGCTGATGAACACGCGAATTCGCCCACCGAAATGGACGTTCTTACAGTTTACATGCGGATTGCGGGTCCGTGCACACAGGTTGTGGATGATGAGTTGTGCACCGAATATTCGAGATTCGATCGCTCCCTTAGCGGTGGGCCTGATTCTTGACGCGTGTACATCACCTGTCGACTTCCTCCCCCGATCTGGGTAATCGCTGCGTTGGCTCTGACTGTCGTGACTGTTCCCCGTGCCGATGCGGCGACGAGGTGGGTGTGGCCGATCGTCGGACCTGTGATTCGAGCGTTCGAGAAGCCCGAAACTGACTACTCCAACGGGCATCGGGGCATCGACATCGGCGCGATTCGCGGACGCGAGGTGCGGTCCCCCGTTGACGGGGTGGTCTGGTTCAGCGGTGTCGTCGCCGGTCGGCCGGTCATATCGATTGACACCGCAGATGGGTCAATCGTGTCCCTCGAGCCCGTCGAATCCAGTGTCGTGCGCGGCGATGTGGTTCGCGCCGGCGATTCGATTGGGTTGGTGTCTGCCCAGCACGACGGAATGAACGCGATTCACCTGGGAGTCCGCGTCGACGGTGTATACGTCGACCCGATGCAATTCCTCGGGAATCCTCCCCGAATCGTCGTCTACGACTCGTGGATCGAGGCTTATGCCCTGGGATGAGCGGTCTTGTATGCCGCCTTGAGTCGTTCGCTTGAAACGTGCGTGTAAATCTGTGTCGTGCCGACGCTGGCATGCCCGAGAATTTCTTGAACGCTGCGCAGATCCGCGCCGCCGTCCAACAGGTGAGTGGCAGCGGTGTGGCGAAGAGTGTGGGGACCTTTCGGTCCTTGACCGGGGATTTCGCCGATGATTCGGGACACGAGTTCGTACACGGTTCGCGTGGTCAATTTCTTTCCGCGAGCGCCGACGAAGAACGCGGTGACCCCCTCCACGACGGGAAGTGCGGGGCGGGCACGGTCTCGGTAGTCGAGCAGCGCGGTGCGGGCGGGGGTGCCGAACGGCACGATTCGTTCCTTCGAGCCTTTCCCGAGGACTCGAACGGTTCGGTCATTCCAGTCGAAGTCCGTTTCGGTAATCCCGACAACTTCGCTCACACGGAGTGCGCTGGCGTACATGAGTTCCCAGAGCGCAAGGTCGCGAAGCGCGATGGGGTCGCCCGTGTTGGCTCGGACGGCGAGGTCATCCAGCACGTCGGACATGGTCGCCTTGGTGACGACTCGCGGCAGGTGGCGTGGTTTTTTCGGTGCTGCCAGTCTCGCCGCGATGTCGGTCGGGGTGTCTCCCCGTGCGTGAAGCCAGTGGAACAGGCTCTTCACTGCGGATACCCGACGCGAGATTGAACTTGCCGAGTCCCCCTTGGTCGACATCCCCCACACCCACGCGCGGCAGTCTTCGAGGGTGATGGCGTCGAGGGTCGTCGATTCCGCTTTCGGAAGTGACTGCACGAATAGGTCGAGGTCACCTCGATACGCGCGAATCGTGTGAACGCTCGCGTCGCGCGCCGCCTCCATCTCGTGGAGGAAGCGCGCGACCGAGTCGTCGATTCTCACGGTTCCAGTGTGAACCCGCGGTGCGTGCTACTTGGTCAACACGCCCGTCTTGCGCGGCCACCACATCTTTTCCCCGATGAGGAAGGTCAGCGACGGCACGACGACGGTGCGGATGAGGAGAGTGTCGAGAAGAACACCGACACACACGATGACACCGATCTGTGTGAGCGTGATGAGCGGCAAGACTCCGAGTACCGCGAACACCGCGGCGAGCAGTACACCTGCGCTCGTGATGACGCCACCGGTCGCTCCCAGCGCATTCGTCATTCCGGCGATGATTCCGGCGGGCTTGCCCTTGATGAGCACCTCGGACTCTTCCTTGACGCGTGTCATGAGGAACATGTTGTAGTCGATACCGAGAGCGACGAGGAACAGGAACGTTTGCACGAACACATTCGAGTCGAGAGCCGGGAAGCCCCAGATGCCCTGGAACAACAACCACGACGAGCCGACGGCGGTGAAGTAGGACGCAACGACCGTCGCGAGTAGCAACAGCGGCGCAACCAGTGCACGCAGGACGACGACGAGCATGATGAACACGACCACGAGAACCGACGGGAAGATGAGGCCCTCGTCGGCACGAATTGCGTCCTTGGTGTCGACGATAGCGGCGTCGGAACCACCCAGAAGTGCCTCCCCGTCGCCGATCGAGTCAAGGTCGGTGCGGATCTCGTGGATAGCAGCCGCGGTCTCTGCCGATTCGGTCGCGTAATCGAGCTTTCCGGTGATGACCGTCCAGCCACCGTAAGAATCACCGGCGGTCGAGTAGGTCGGACCGGGGATGATCGGTGCCATCGTCGGCGCACCGGTGGGTGCTGCGCCACCAAATTCCGTCGGAACGATTGGTGCGGGAATTTCGACCATGTCACCACGGTCTTCGAGGTACGACTGGATTGCGTCGACATCGTCGTCATGGGTGAGGACCGTGATGGACGAACCCTGGAACGATTCGAACTTGTCGACGAGGATTTCGATTCCCGTGACGGCATCAGGCTTGGTCAGGAATCGCTCATTTGCCGTAAGCCCAACCTTGATGCCGAGTGCAGGCAGCGCGAGCAATACCGCGAGCAGCGCGGAGGCGACGCCTGCGACGACGGGACGCTTGGCAATCGCCAGTCCGGCTCGCTTCCACATGCTTTCGCGCTTCGGTTCAACACCGAACTTCGGCGTCAGCGGCCAGAAGATGCCACGCGGCCAGATTGCGAGCGCGAATGGCAGAACTCCGATTCCGAAGATCATTGCGACGGCAATGCCGACGAGTCCGGCGATTCCCAGCAAACGGCTTCCGTCGACCTGAGCGAGCGTCAGCACCGCCATAACGATGAGAACCGTTCCACCCGACGCGAGGATTGCCGGAGCAGTTCCACGAACGGAGTTCGCCATTGCGATAGCGCGATTCTCGTTCTTGATGAGTTCTTCGCGGTAACGGGAAATGATGAGCAAGGCGTAGTTGGTTCCCGCACCGAACACGAGGACGGAGAGGATTCCTCCGACCGAGGCGTCCAGCTGCGTTCCCAACATGTCCGCGACCTTCTTGGCGACGGTACCGGCGAGGGCATCACCGAGGCCGACAACGACAAGCGGGATGATCCACAGGATTGGCGAGCGGTACGTGACGAGTAGCAAAATGACGACAACGCCCGCGGTTGTTGCGAGAAGCGTGAAGTCTGCGCCCGCGAAAACGTTCGAGATGTCCTCGGCAAAGCCTTCGGGTCCGGAGAGGTACAGGTCAACGCCCGTAAGCCCTGACGCGGCGGCGTCCTTGATGTCGGTGTACCGTTCGGATCGTTCGTCAACGACGTTGGTTTTGTCGAGCGGGACAATTGCGGACGCCGTCGTCCCGTCTTCCGAAATCTCTGCTTGAGGTGCGAACGGGATCTCCGTGTGGTCGGCGTAAATATCGGCGATGTTGTCGTTGATGGTCGAAATCTGCGACTCGGTGAGGTCTGATTCGGACGTAAAGACGAGGAACATCGCGGTGCCTGACGCCGAGGGGAACGCCTCGGTCATGCGCGCAACTTGCGCGGCCTCCGACTTACTCGGCGCACCCGTTTCGGGCGCTGTTTCGACGGATTCCAATTGGGACAGTGCGAATGCGCCACCAGCCAGTGCGAACGATGCGACCAGCGCGAAGATGGACGACCACAGTCGGTATGCCTTGTTGAGGAACATTGTGAAACTCCGTTGTGTCTAATTGCTAACTACTTGATTGTCGCACGATTGGCTAAGTCGCGACGCTTGATTGGGTCAGTACTCCCCTGCCGAGGACTT
>JBEGTE010000008.1:0-16258 GCA_041179605.1 Actinomycetota bacterium
CCCGGACCTGCGGCACATTCACCCGATCGTCGGTCATGCGACGAGCTCGGATTTGGTCAACTGGACCGTTCAACGCGATGCGATCATCGTCTCGGAGCCGCCTGCGTGGGACGACTTCACCACCTGGACCGGCTCAATCGTCCGTGACGACGAGGGTGTGTGGTGGATGTTCTACACGGGAACACCCCGCCCGGACGGTGAGCGACGCCAGCTGATCGGGGCGGCGAGGTCGACGGACCTCATGGTCTGGGAAAAAGTCCCCGGCAATCCGCTGGTTGAGGCGGACCCGCGCTGGTACGAGACCACCGAGGTGGACGGGCACCAGTCGTGGCGGGACCCGTGGGTGTTTCGATTCCCCGACTCGACTACGTGGCACATGCTCGTCACCGCGCGGTCGAACCACGGACCAGCGGACGATCGCGGTGTCATGGGTCACGCGACAAGTGAGGACCTCATTAACTGGACTGTTCAACCTCCGCTGAGTGCACCCGGTTCTGGGTTCCACCACCTCGAGGTCTTCCAGTTCGAAATCGTCGACGGTGTACCCATCATCCTGTTCTGTTGTGACCGCGACAAACTGCGTGGTGATCGAGCCGTGTCCGACGATGGAGTCTTTGCGTGTGTCGTGAACCCTGACCTCAGCGACATCGATTTCCGAAACAGCACCCTGATCGACGAGACGATTTACGCGTCAAGGTTGGTGCACACGGACGACGGGTGGATGCTCATCGGATTCGTCAATCACCCCGACGGCGAATTCGTGGGCGAGCTGTGCGACCCGATTCCGGTCGCCGCCGACCCGGTGCGCGGACTAATCCGTCGCTAGTCGCTATTCGAGGTGCACGAGCGCGTGCTCGGGCCGTTTTTGGCCCGGCCATTCGATGACCAACATGGCCGCGAACATAATCGCGCCACCGATGATGAGTCGAACGGTGAGCGGTTCCTGGCCGACACCAACGGCGATGATCCCGGCCCACAACACTTCGGTCGTCAGCAGGATTGCGACGCGACCCGGATCCATGTGTCCCTGAGCCCACGTCTGCAAGAAGAATCCCAACGCGGTCGCAAAAACCGCGGTGATGATGATGGCTCCCCACACACTGGCATCCGGGGGGATGACGAAGCCGTTTCCGTCTCCGAACGTCCACGCTCCGGTCATGACCGCGACAACCGCGATTTGCACGACGGTCAGCGCGTAGGCGTCGGTACCCGGACTCCACACGCCCAGCGTGACGATGTGCAGCGCAAAGAGCAGGGCGCAGACGAGCACCCACCACGTTCCCTCGCCGACTCCAACGTCGGTGATCGACAGAATCGCGAGGGCGCCGAGGGCAAGCACGGCACCGATGACGACCCGAGCGTTGAGTTTCTGCTTGAGGAACAACCAGCCGATTAACGGAGTCAGGATGACGTAGAGGCCGGTCAGGAATCCGGTGATCGCGGCGGTCGACAACTGCAAGCCAATTGTTTGAGTGATGTATCCAGCGCCGAGGATGACTCCGATGATGCTGCCGGTCCAGAGGACGCGAGGGGTGATGTCGCGCAGCACGCGCGGGCGGGCCGCAATCATGACGAGAGCGGCGAGCGCGAATCGTGTGAAGAGAAAGTCGGGAACGGGTTGGCGTTCAATCGCATCCTTCATGAGGACGAACGATGCACCCCACGACGCCGTCACGGACAGCAGGGCGACAGCGGCGATTGTTTCTTCACGGCGAGTTACAGACATCCGCACCAGCCTATGGCGTGGAACCTACCGTGTTCCACGAGCGAGCGAATTGACCATCGAGGGAAAGACAAAACCGTGCATCGGCCAAACCGCCCACCAATAAAGATGGCCCGCAAGTCCCTGAGGCGCGAAAAGCGCACACTGCGTGATTCGCGTATTGCCATCCACCTCATCAATGACAAACTCCAGCCATGCTTTTCCGGGCATCAACATTTCAGCCCTCAGTCGAAGGATTTGTGGGCGTCGGATTGTCTCGACGCGCCAGAAGTCAAGCGCTTCTCCTTCAACAAGATGGTGTGGATCACGTCGACCACGGCGCAGGCCGACTCCGCCCACGAGCCGATCCATCAGCCCACGAATCTCCCACGCCCACGAAGCACGGGAATACCCGTTTTCCCCTCCGATTGATTCGATACGAGCCCACACCGTTTCTATCGAATCGGTGGTCGTCGCGACACGGACGTCTTGATACAGTGTGCCGCCAGCCCAGTCGGGGTCTGTTGGAAGGGGATCAGAGGGAGCGCCAGGGACGGACGCGTCAGACCAGCGCGTATCGACACGTGCCTCTTTGACTTTGGCAAGAGCCAGCTCGATGGCTTTGGACAGCGGGGTGAGCCCACCCTCCGGATCGGGAATGAGTTTCCGAATCCGGTCATCTCGGGCGACAACTTCATTCTTGAGGCTCGCGACGAGTCGACGGGCAAGCCGATAGGGGACCGGGGTCACGAGACCCACCCAGCCACTCGACAGTCGCGGAGTCAGAACGGGAATAGGGATGATGATGCGCGGCGAGAGACCAGCGACCTTCGCATAGGTCTGCATCATGCCTCGGTAGGTGATGACGTCGGGGCCGCCAATGTCGAATTCACCCGACACTGTGGGGTCAAGCGCAACTGAACCGATGAGGTACCGCAGCACGTCGCGAACCGCAATCGGCTGGGTTCGAGAGTTCACCCACTTAGGGGTGGTCATGATGGGGAGTCGCTCGGTCAAGTACCGAAGCATCTCGAACGACGCGCTTCCCGAACCAATCACAATTCCGGCGCGAAGCTCGATGACGGGTACTCCCGACTTGCGCAGTTCGTCTCCCGTTTCTTGACGGGATCGCAGGTGTGGCGACAGTTCGCTGTCCGAGTCCACCATCCCACCCAGGTACACGATTCGCGAGACACCTTGTTCTTTGGCCGCTGCACCGAACAACTCCGCGAGGAGACGCTCCTGCTCCTCGAATCCCTTGCGCTGGTTGAGAGCGTGCAACAGATAGAACGCAACGTCGATGGACGCTAGTGCGTTTTCGAGGTCGCGAGGGTTGAGTGCGTCGCCGTCGACCACCTCGACATCGTTGACCCAGGGGTGATCGCGCAGGCGAGACGCGTTGCGAACCAGAACCCGCACCCGGTAGCCGTGATCGAGAAGTTCGCGAACGAGTCGACCGCCGATGTACCCGGTCGCTCCTGTCACCAATACGCGCGCCGGCTCTCCGTCGGGGGAAACCCTGACGGGCAAATCACGAGCCAGCTGGCTGACCATAAGACTGATAGTAAGGGGTTTGGTAAGTTCGCAGTGTGCCGACGTTGAATATTGCCCCCGAAGTTGCCCTCGCTCTCGACGAACACCGACCGGTCGTTGCCCTCGAATCGACGATCATTTCGCACGGACTTCCGCGTCCGCGCAACCGTGAAGCGGCACACGAGTTCGAAGCGATTCTTCGCGACAAGGGCGTCACCCCCGCGACCATTGCGGTGATTGACGGGATTCCGACGGTCGGTTTGGACGAGGACGGCCTCGACACGATTGCTGACCGTGATATCGCCAAGGCGAGTGTCCGCGACCTGCCAATCCTCATGGCGAAGGGCGAAAGTGGTGCGACCACTGTCGCCGCGACCGCTCACATCGCTGCGCAGGCGGGAATTCGCGTGTTCGCAACCGGTGGCCTCGGCGGCGTACATCGCGAGGCGAACGAGACCTTCGACGAATCGGCCGATCTCTCAACGCTCGCGGTGACCAACATCACCGTGGTGTCCGCCGGGGTCAAGTCGGTCCTCGACATCGCGGCGACGCTCGAGCGACTCGAAACTCTGTCGGTTCCCGTCGTCGGGTTTGGTACGACGACGTTTCCCGCGTTCTGGTTGACCGACTCGGGGTTCACACTCGATTGGTCGGCAAAGGATGCGACAGAGGTTGCCAGCATCATGCGTGCCCACGACGACACCAGCCACGGTCAGGGAATCGTTGTGGCAAACCCCATCCCCGTCGACCAGCAATGGGACCCGGCAGAGCACGACCGCGTTCTCGCCGAGGCATTCCTTGCAGCGGAACGGGCGGGAGTGCGCGGCAAGGCAGTCACTCCGTTCTTGCTCGGATTCATCGTCGAAGCCTCGGGCGGTCGCAGCCTCGAGGTCAACTTGGATTTGGCGCGCAACAACATTCGCGTTGCCGGCGACATCGCCACAGCGTGGAGTCGACTCAGTTCATGACCGTCAAGGGAACGATTGTTGTTGTCGGTGATGTCATCGACGACATCATCGTGAGGCCTGCCGGACCTATCCGCCACGACACCGATACCCCCGCCGAGATCGAACGCCGTCCGGGCGGTTCCGCGGCGAATACCGCCGCGTGGCTGGGGTCGATTGGTGCGGACGTGCACTTCTTCGGTCGACTCGGAGCCGACGACGTCGATCGGCACAACGCTGAGTTCACGAAGTTCGGAGTCGCGACGCATCTGCACGGCGACACGGAACATCCGACGGGAACGATTGTGATTCTGGTCGAGGGCGAAGCTCGGACGATGCTGACCGACCGTGGTGCGAACGTCGTGTTCGATTTGGATACGGTTCCCGACGAGCTCATCGCCATAGCGAACTTCCTCCACTTCACCGGCCACACCATCATCGACGAACCCAAACGCGACGCCGTTGTTCGACTCATCGCGCGAGCGAAGGCACACGGGGTCACGGTGTGTGTCGACCCCGCAACCGCGGGATTCATCACCGACTTCGGTGTCGAACAGTTTCTTCGCCTCTGTGCCGGCGTCGACATCCTTCGCCCGAACGAAGACGAAGCGTGTGTGCTGGCGGGGGTTACCGATGTTTCGGTCGCCACCGAAAAGCTGACCGAACACTTCCCTCTCGTCGTCACGACGTGCGGGAAGCGCGGGGTCCTCGTCGCCGAGCGCGGAAAGCCCATCGTTCATGTCGCGGTCGATCCCGTCGCGGTGGTTGATCCGACAGGTGCTGGCGATTCATTCAATGCGGGAATGTTGGCGGCGCTCGCGAACGGCGCAACACCGACAGAGGCAGCTGCAAACGGAGCCCGAATCGCGGCCGGTGGACTGCTTACTGTCGGGGGTCGCCCCGCATAATCGCGTAATCCGCGAGAGCCCGCGCGCGACTGTCCCCGAGACTCACGATCGGGTCGGGATAAAGTGGGGTCCCAAACTCCGGCACCCACTTCAGTCGGTACGTCGCGTCCGTGTCGAACTTCGCCGCCTGCAATTCGGGGTTGAAAACGCGGAAATACGGAGCCGCGTCGTAGCCGCTGCCTGCGACCCACTGCCACGACGCCGGGTTGCTCGCTTCATCCGCGTCAACGAGGGTGTCCCAGAACCACGCCTCACCGATCCGCCAGTCGATACCGAGGTTCTTGATGAGGAAACTCGCCGCCACCATGCGGACGCGGTTGTGCATCGAACCGGTCCGCCACAGTTCACGCATCCCCGCATCGACGAGCGAAACGCCCGTTGTGCCGTTCTTCCACGCACCCAGCAGACGGTCGCTCGGCTCGCTCCAGGGGAACCCGTCGAACTCGGGGCGCAGGTTTCGAACGTGCAGGTCGGTGTTGTGGAACAGCTGGTGGTACGAGAATTCGCGCCACCCGATTTCTGACAGGAAGCGCGTCGCGTTGGCGTGCGTCTCGGCTGTTGTCGCTGCTTCGATTGAGTGCCAAATTTGGTAAGGACTGATTTCCCCGAACCGAAGGTGCGGGCTCAGTCCACTCGTCGACTCGATTCCGGGTTCGTCACGACGGTGATACAGCGCGAGGCCGTTGTCAACGAATCGGCGAAGACGCTCCTGCGCACCGGTTTCTCCCGGAACCCACACCGTGGAAAATTCCGCGTCCCACGGGATTGTCGGCAACAGTCCCCACGAATCGAGCGAGTCACTCGGAGCAGTCACCCCCGGGATTGACGTCGGCGCCGGGAAGGGTTCGCGCGGAGGTTCCCCTGCCCGATAAGCCTTCCAGAAGGGTGTGAAAACCTTGAACGGAGTTCCGCCACCCGTCTGAAGCGACCATGGTTCGTGCAACAGCGTCCCGTTGTGGCTGTGCGCATCGGGAAGGGTCGTCTTCAGTTCGGTGTCGATGGCGCGCGCGGCACCAAAACGACGAGACCAGTGCACGCTTGACGCGGTGACCTCTGCGACGACCGCCGGGACTACTTCACGTGCTGACCCCTGACGCAAAATCAGGTGACCGCCGAGTTCAGTGATGGTTTGCGACAACTGATGAAGAGAGTGGTACAACCACCAGCGCGCGGCGGCACCGAGTGGCCTCACCTCGGGCGACTCATCATCCAGCACATACAGAATCGCGACGCGGTCCGCACTTGCGAGTGCCGCCGTCAGGGCAGGGTTGTCGGCGACTCGAAGATCGTCGCGTAACCAGACAAGTGCAGTGGACATGGCTGCTAGAACATGTCGGGCGAACGGCCCGTTCCGTAGTTGATGGTGACGTCAGCGTGACGGTCGAAGCGGTACCCGATTCCCCGAACAGTTCGCACAATGTCCTCGAACGGTTCGAGCTTGCTGCGAAGTCGACGAACGTGGACATCGATGGTTCGCGAGTTCGGTCGGTCGACGTCACTTGCCGACCACAGTGTGTCGATGATGTCACTACGGTCGACCGTCACTCCTTCACGAAGCACAAGGAACTGCAACAACTCGAATTCTTTGTACGTAAGAGCTGCAACGTCATCGTTGATGACCACGCGCTTGCGCGAGAAATCAATCTCGACTCCGACCTTCTTCAGGGCCGGCTTCGGGGGGAGAAGTTCCGCAACCGCTTTTGGCTCGCGAAGTGCCAATCGCACGATGTCGAGATTCTTTCCGCGCTGTGTCGGAGGCGCGTACGCCACGGCAACATGGCTGTCGATGCCCGAAACCTGTTCCTCAATTGTTTTACGAAGTGTTTCGACGAGTTCGGCGATTGACGTTCCCGCGGCCTCGGCCGTTGCATCATCGACCCCGACGTACAGCGCAAAACCGCGTAGTTGCGCGTTGTTTTCGGGATTTTCGGGCATCCCGAAATTTTACCGCCTAGCCGGCGACTCCGTAGAGCCGGTCGCCTGCGTCACCCAGTCCGGGCACGATGTATCCGTGTTCATTGAGTCGCTCGTCAAGCGAACCGAGCACGAGCGTCACGTCACGATTGCCGACAGCCGCTTTCACGGCATCGACACCTTCCGGCGCACCGAGGAGGCACACGGCGGTGACATCCGTGGCACCGCGATCGAAGAGGTAGTCGATTGCGGCGATCAGTGAACCGCCGGTCGCCAGCATCGGGTCGAGTACGTAACACTGTCGGCCGGACAGATCGGCAGGGAGTCGCTCGGCGTACACACTCGGTTGTAACGTCTGCTCGTCGCGAACCATGCCGAGGAATCCGGTTTCCGCCGACGGCATCAGACGGAGCATGCCATCGAGCATTCCGAGTCCGGCACGAAGGATGGGAACGATCAGCGGACGGGGTTCGGCAAGAATCACTCCGGTGGTAGGGGCGACCGGCGTTTCGATGTGGTGCGGAACAACGCGGACATCGCGCGTCGCCTCGTACGCCAGCAACGTGACGAGTTCGTCCGCCAACTTCCGGAAGATCGACGACGGCGTCGATTTCTCGCGCAACATCGTCAACTTGTGTGTGATGAGGGGGTGGTCGGCAACAATCACTCGCATAGGCTCACTGTATAGGAGGTGCCCGTGTCCGCGTTGGAGTCCGCCATGGCAGTAGCCCTGTCTGAGGCGCTTGAGGCCGTTGCAACGGGCGACGTTCCCGTTGGCGCCATTGTCGTGAGCCCGAATGGCGACGTGGTGGGCACGGGCCACAACGAGCGCGAAGCAACGGGTGATCCGACCGCTCACGCTGAAGTCGTCGCTTTGCGCGCAGCCGCCGAAGCAACCGGGTCATGGAATCTCAGCGACCACACTCTTGTCGTCACGCTGGAACCGTGTGTGATGTGTGCCGGCGCCATTCTCAACTCACGCATCAGTCGAGTGGTGTTCGGCGCATGGGATCCCAAAGCGGGCGCGGCCGGCAGCGTCGTCGATCTGCTGCGCGATCGGACCTTGCCGACGCGCGTCGACGAAGTTATCGGCGGAGTACTCGAAACAGAGTGTTCGGTTCTCCTGACCGACTTCTTCGAAAAGCTACGGGACTAAGCCCAGAGTTCCGCGCTCCACAGCACTGCGATGATGAGGTTGATGGTGGCGAAGCCACCCGCCGTGTGGAAGAAGGGCTGCAGTTTCGACTCGCCCTTGGCCTGACGCTTGCGTCCGATGATTGCGGCGACGAGCGCGCCGGTTGCGAGGACCGCCTTGACCGTGATCTTGGCGTTGTCCGGTGCGTCGTCCAGCGCGTATTCGAGTCCGACGAGGAGCGTTCCAGTCGCGAGCTGAACAATTGCCGCCCACATCATCGCGGTGAAGGGGAAGTCCGACTTGCGCTTCATATTGACGATGAATGCGCCGACGAGGACTGCCATTCCAGCGAGGTGGATAACGACGAGTGATTCTTTGAGGAGTTCCATGATTGTCACAATACTCTTGGAGTCATGGCACAGGCGTTCGCATTTCTCGGCACCGGTTCAATGGGCGGGGCGATCCTTGATGGACTCGTCGCGGGCGGTCACAATGTTTCGATTCGATCCACCACGAAGTCGAGCGATACAAACCGTGCAGGTGTCGAATCGCGGTCAACGGATAGCGACGCGAACGCAAACCGCTGGGCGGTCGACGGTGCCGACATCGTTGTTGTCGGCGTCAAGCCCGCCATGGTCACCGACGTTCTTCGCGACATCGCCGACGCACTGAAACCAGACGCACTCGTTATTAGTGTCGCGGCGGGCGTGACGACCGCAACGATGGAGTCCGTTGTGGCGAACCCCGTCGTGCGCGCGATGCCCAACACTCCGGCACTGATCGGCAGGGGTGTCACGGGTATCGCGGCCGGCGCACGGGCCGACGCCGGACATCTCGCCGCAGCGCGTTCCCTGTTCGAAGTTGTTGGGTGGGTGCTCGAGCTTCCCGAATCGCAGATTGATGCGTTGAGCACGATCTCGGGTTCTGGTCCCGCCTATGTCTTCCACGCGATGGAACAGTGGACGCGTGCAGCCGTCGACCTCGGATTCACCGACTCGGACGCACGCAACCTCGTCGAGAAGACATTCGCTGGTGCGACAGCGTTGCAGGAATCGACGGGCACGGACCCGGCGGAACTTCGACGCCGTGTCACCAGTCCCAATGGAACAACCGAGCGCGCGATCGCTGTGCTTGATGATGCCAACCTGGCTGAGGTGTACCGCGCTGCAGCGGAGGCCGCTCTCGCTCGCGCG
Source organism: Actinomycetota bacterium (assembly GCA_041179605.1). GTDB lineage: Bacteria > Actinomycetota > Actinomycetes > Actinomycetales > Microbacteriaceae > MWH-TA3. The sequence goes on from JBEGTE010000008.1 coordinate 9,330, forward strand.
ACGGAACTTGCTCGTCAACTCTCGTCCTGACTCTCACGCGACACAGGGTTTGTTCATAGCAACCGTCAAGCAACGGGGACGAATGTCGTTGTTGTCACACCGAAACAACGAAAGGAAGTGACGAACATGGCATTCACGAAAAAGGGCGGCGACCACGCTGCCGCAGAATCCACCACCGAAGTACCGGTCGCAGAGTCGACCAAATCTCGTAAGCCCCTCACCATCGCCGCGATCGTCGGCGGAGGAGTTCTCGCACTCGGCGCCGCTTTCGGCGTCGGACTCGTCGCGGGGCACGCTGCCCCCGCTTTCCCGGGCGGACCCGAATTTGCCGCCGGCGCCGGGCCTCTCGGCGGTCACGGCGACGGTCACCACCGCGGTGACAAAGGTCACCAGGGTCAGCGACTGGGCGAGCTTCAGCACTCTGGCGAGGCACACGTCGGTCAGGGTGGTTCCGGAATGAACACCGAGGGCGACTTCTGCCACCCCGGTGACGGGCACACTCACGACGCCCAGGGCAACGACGTTGCGCCGAGCGACGCTGCTGAAGGATTCACCTGCCAGACCGGTCCCGCTGAGGGATCGACCGGCACCGTCCCGGCACCCGAAACCTCGACGACCCCGTAACTTTCACGGCCTCCTTTCTGTGGAAATGGAACAGGGTATCCCGCGAGGGATACCCTGTTTCTTATGGATGACATCTTCAACGTTCTCGCCGAACCCATCCGTCGCGAAATTCTCGTTCGACTCCGCGGCGCCGCACCGGGCGACCTCGCCGTCGGCGATCTGGTGAGTTCGTTGGGGCTGAGTCAACCAACCGTCTCCAAGCACCTCAAAGTTCTTCGCGATACCGGTCTCGTCGCCGTTCGAGAAGACGGTCAGCACCGCTTCTATCGACTCAACCCGGAACCTCTTGCGTCGGTTGAGGGGTGGGTGTTGACGATGAACGATCGACCCGAGTTCAGTGAACCGGCACGTCCTGCCGTGACCCCACGAATCCTCAAAGATGTTGACGTCACTGGCATCGGCCGAGCAATCGGACGTTTTGCCGCAATCGTCTTTCCCCCGCCGCGCGCCCCGCGCTCGTAAATCGCGCTAGACTGCTCGTTATTGTCCGTTCGCCGGCATTCGTGTCGGCTCAGGTAAAAGGTGTCCAATGGGTTCCGTTATCAAGAAGCGTCGCAAGCGTATGGCGAAGAAGAAGCACCGCAAGTTGCTTCGCAAGACGCGCCACCAGCGTCGCAACAAGAAGTAGTCGCTACGCGACCGACAAGCGCCCGGCTCAGGCCTGGCGCTTTTGTCGTATCGGGATGATTTCCCAGCCGCGCTTGACGGCCTCGCGCGCGAGTTCACGATCCGGGTTGACCGCGTGGGCGTGACCAACCGCCGCGAGCATGGGGATGTCGTTTCGCGAATCCGAATACGCCGAACATGCAGCGAGGTCGATTCCCCGAGACTTCGCGAGTGCGGTGATTGCGCCGACTTTCCGCTGACCGTGGAGGGGTGCGTCGACAAGGTTTCCCGTCGCGAATCCGTCCTTGGACTCGACCTCGGTTCCCAGGGCGCCGGTGAACCCGAGGTCCGCCGCGACGATTTCCGCGAAGGTTTTCGGTGACGCTGTCACGATCCACACCTCGTCGCCACGTTCGAGGTGCGCTCGGGCTCGGTCGAGGCTGGCGGTGATGAGTCTTGACCCGACCGCATCGCGAGCGGTGGCGTGCGCGATGTCACTGAGCGCGTCCACCGATCGACCGGCGATGAGATCCAGCCCGCGACCTTGAGCGACCGTGCTGTGCGCCGCGGTCTCTCCGACCGTGAGGAACGTCAACTGGTGCCACCCGAACCGCAGCAAATCAATCAGCCGCAGCTGGCGTTGCTTCCACGCGGTCAACGCGTACAGGAACATCGTCGACCCGCGGACAAGCGTGTTGTCGAGGTCGAAGAATGCGATGGCGCTCGCGGGGCGTGGCATCACCCCAGCATAGGCTGGGGGCATGTCGGTCGTCACGGTTGAAATCTTCGGAAAACCCGGGTGTCACCTCTGCGACGACGCTCGAATCGTGCTCGACCGGGTGCTGGCGGACTTCCCGTCCGCGACACTCGTCGAACGTAACATCCTCGATGACGCCGAATGGTTTGAGACGATGAAGAACGACATTCCGGTGGTGACCATCAACTCGGTCCGCCACTCGAACTGGCATGTTGACGAGTCGGCGTTCCGCGCCGCCCTGACGGAGGTAACCCCATGATTCGCCACATCGTGATGTGGAAACTGAGCGCGACCGAGGACACCGAACGCGCGACGGTCACCCGCGAAATCATCCAACTGCTCGAGGGTCTGCCCGCTGTCGTCCCCGGACTCACTTCGCTCGAAGTCACCACCGATCTCGGCGACGACGACTCGAACTTCGACCTCGTCCTCGTCAGCGAACACGTCTCACAGCAGGCTCTTCTCGAATACCAGGAACACCCGGCACATCGCGCGGCGGCCCAGTGGATTCGCGAACACGTGAGTGCACGCGCCTGCGTCGACACGGCACTGTGACCCGATGTGCGGTCGATACGCGTCGACACTGAGCGGTGAAGAGCTCGGCCGCTACTTCGCTGTCGACGAGATTGCCGATGTCGAACTGCGTCCGTCGTGGAATATTGCACCGACTCAGCAGGTCCCGATCATCGTCGAAAAACGCGACGACAGATCCCGGCTACTCACGACGGCGAGGTGGTCGTTGGTGCCGCCGTTCGCAGAATCCTTGACGCTGAAATATCCGACCTTCAACGCACGAAGCGAAACCGTCTGCGAAAAGGCGTCCTTCCGTTCGGCGGTTGTACACCAGCGTGCGATCCTGCCGGCGGACGCCTATTACGAATGGCACACCGAGGGGAAGTCGAAGTCACCGTACGCGGTGACCCCGACCGACGGCTTGCTTGCGTTCGCGGGCATCTATTCGTGGTGGCGCGAATCGCCGACGGCCGAGTGGGTGTTGACGGCGACGATTTTGACGATGGCTGCACCCGAGCCGCTCGCGTGGCTTCACGACCGCACGCCGATCGTGCTGGGAAATGACGATTGGGACTGGTGGCTCAATCGCGAGACGACGGCGAACCCCACATTCATCGACGAACTCGTTGCGCGATCGATTCCCGTCGCCAGCGAATTGCGCACCCACGAAGTCAACCCGATCCGCGGGGACGGACCCGAACTTCTCCTGCCCGCCAGCCACGGCCGTTTGTAGACTGAACCCATGTCTGTGAACCCTGAACTGGTCGGGCGCGAGTTCCCGCCCGTCGGCCCGTACCTTGTCGGGCGCGAGAAGGTGCGCGAATTCGCCCGCGCCGTTTTTGCGACGAACCCGATTTTCACCGACGTTGACGCCGCTCGCGCGGCCGGACACGCCGACGTCGTCGCACCGCCGACGTTCCCCGTTGTCATTCAGGAGCACACTCTCGCCCAGTTGCTGGCCGAGAAGGACGCGAACATCGACTTCTCACGAGTCGTCCACGGAGACCAGCGCTTCATCTATTCACGCCCCGTCGTCGCGGGTGACGAGCTCACCGCGACTCTCGAGGTCACCAGCGTCAAGTCGCTCGGCGCACACTCGATGGTCACCAGCGAGTCGGTCATGACTGATTCGACGGGCGCTCACGTCGTCACCGCGATCTCCACTCTCGTCGTTCGAGGGGAGGAGTAATCGTGTTGGCAGGAGTCTCCGTCGGCGACGTCGTCGCCACCCGCACCATCCAGCTCGACCGCGGTTCGCTCGTCCGTTATGCGGGAGCGTCGGGTGACTTCAACCCGATCCACTACCGCGACGATGTCGCCGCGTCCGTCGGACTGCCGGGTGTGCTCGCGCACGGCATGTTGACGATGGGCTTCGCCGTTCAGCCGCTTCTCGACTTCCTCGGAACTCGCGGTCGTGTTTCCGATTACGGTGTTCGCTTCACCCGCCCGATCGTTGTCGATCCCGAACACGGTGCCGAGGTGACCATCGAAACCAAGGTCGGAGCCGTCGTCGACGACGCCATCCGTTTCGACCTGACCGTCACGTACGGTGGCGAGACGGTACTCGGCAAGGCGCAGGTTCAGGTCGTTTTTGACTGAGAAACAGTTCCGCGACCTGACGACACTTCGAGTCGGCGGGTCGATTCGCGACTACCGTCGACCGGCCACCCGCGCCGAACTGATTGATACATTCCGCGAGGTCAGCAGCGGACGTCAGCCCTGGTTCCTTCTCGGGGGCGGATCGAACATTGTCGTGTCGGATGCCGAGTACGACGGGACCGTCATTCACGTCGCCACCACCGGAATCGATTCCCGTGAAAACGGCGGTCGCGTTCTCGTCACCGCGCAGGCCGGTGAGTCGTGGGATCACCTCGTCGCATGGACGGTCGAGAACGGACTGTCCGGAATCGAAGCCCTGTCAGGTATCCCCGGAACCGTCGGCGCCGCTCCCATCCAGAACATCGGTGCGTACGGCGCCGAGTTCGCGGACACGTTCGTCTTGTTGCAGTTCGTCGATGCCGGTTCGGGCGACGTCGTCACTCTCGGCCCCGACGACCTTCGATTCGGCTATCGCAACTCGGCCCTGAAAGAAGGCCGCGCCGGATTGGTCGTGTCCGTCACGCTGTCCCTGACGAAGGCCGAGGACTCGGCCCCCATCCGATACGGTCAACTGGCCACCGCTCTCGGAGTCGATGTCGGTGAAACCGCGGCGCTCGCCGATGTGCGTCGAACTGTCCTTGCGCTTCGCGCGTCGAAAGGGATGGTCGTGTCCGACGACCCCGACTCTGTTTCGGTCGGGTCGTTCTTCACCAACCCCATCGTCAGCGACGAGTTGTCCCGTCGACTTCCCGCTGATGCTCCGCGCTTCCCGCTCGAAGGCGACCGCGCACCGGTCGTCGTGCCACTCGGCGCCGACCACGAATTCACGGGGTTCACTGGAACTGCCCCCGACGTCAAGTTGTCGGCCGCATGGCTCATTGAACGAGCAGGAATTCCGCGCGGCTTTTCACTGCCGGGGAACAACGCAGGCGTCTCGTCGAAGCACACGCTCGCCCTCGTCAACCGAGGCGGCGCCACCGCTCGCGAGGTCATTGAATTGGCGCGTTATATTTCGATTCGCGTGCACGACACGTTCGGCATCATGCTGACGCCCGAGCCGACGTTTATCGGCTTTGACTAGGTTCACCATATGAAAATTTTTCTCGCAACAATGGGTACACGAGGCGATATCGAACCATTTGTCCACTTGGCGACGGCAGCACTCAACCGAGGCGATTCGGTCACCGCTATGGCAACGGCCGAATTCAAGAATGAATTCGATCCCCGAGTCAACTTTGTCGCGCTGCCTGGTTCGATCAGAGACCTAGTTGAGCAGACAAAAGCAAGCCCAGCGGTCGCAGCGAAGATTTTTTCGCGAGTGATAAAGCCTGTAATGGTCGACGGAATGGACATTCTGTTTACTACAGCAAAGCTCGCAAAGCCAGACGTAATAGTCTTCCATCCCAAAATTGTCGCCGCACCTCTAGTTGCCAGTGCCGTAAATGCCGTCGCAGTCCAGGTGGAATTTGCGCCAATCACCGTTCCAACGTCAGCGTTCGCCTCAGCAGGGGTCGGCAGGTACTCGCTTGGTCGTCTAAATCGTTTGACATATTCGCTCGTCAATCGCGGGTCTGCACAGCTTTTCGCGACTGAACTGCGTCAACGCGCTCGGGATTGGGGTGCGTCACCCGCGCCCGTGACTACGGTAATCGCTGTCAGTCCTGCGTTAGTTCACAGACCAAACGATTACGCGGCAAGCGCATTTGTGACGGGACAGTGGGCGAGCGACCGTGTAGATGCAGTTTCCCAACAAATACTGGACTTCTGTCAGGTTCCCACGGTTGCGATTAATTTTGGCTCCATGACGCAGTCGAACGAGACTATTGCAACTCTTATCGACGGAATTCGTGAGCAGGGACGAAGAGTTCTCCTCATCGGTGGTTGGTCCGGGGCAGACAGTTCCTTCACCAATTCAAACGACCTGCTCGCAGTCTCCGCGGTCGACCACAATGCGGTTTTTCCATTGTGTGAGGCTATCGTCCACCACGGCGGTGCAGGCACTACACATGCTGTTGCGCGGGCAGGCCGTCCGCAATGGGTTATTCCTGTTCTTGCAGATCAGCCGTGGTGGCGTGATTTGACGGTATTACTTGGAATTGGTGTCCGTGGTGTCTCGCGAAGGAAACTTACCGCAGCAAGTGTTCACAAGGAGCTAGAGAAACTTTTGAGCCTACAAGTGCGAGCCAAAGAGGTTTCTTCAGCGATGGCCGGTGAAAACGGCGTTGATGCCACGCTTCGCTTATGTGATTCCTTAGTCGCGGGAAACTAGCCGAACAGTTTCTGAAGACGCTGGATGCCTTCGAGCAGTTCGTCGTCGCCCAGCGCGTACGAGAATCGCAAGTACCCGCTGGGTCCAAACGCCTCACCAGGAACGACCGCAACTTCGGCGGCGTCAAGGATATAGTCGGCGAGCTGCATGCTCGAGTCGATGCGTTGCCCACCCCACTCGCGGCCGAGAAGACCGGTGACGTCGGCGTACACATAGAACGCTCCACCCGGTTCGGGAACGACGAACCCGTCGATTTTCGAGAGCTCGGCAACCATGAGAGCGCGACGACGCGCGAACGCCTTCTTCATCTCAGTCACAACCGACTGGTCACCGCTCAGGGCAGCGATGGCGGCACGCTGCGAAATGTTTGAGACATTGCTCGACAGGTGCGACTGGAGGTTTGACGCAGCGGCGGTGACATCAGCGGGGGACACCATCCACCCGAGTCGCCAACCTGTCATTGCGTACGTCTTGGCGACACCGTTCACCAGAATCGTCTGGTTTGTGAGCCCGGGAACAACTTCGGTGATCGACGGAGCGCGATCACCGTCGTAAATCAAG
>JBEGTE010000009.1:0-14840 GCA_041179605.1 Actinomycetota bacterium
TTCCTACCCCGCGGCTAAACCCAATTCAGCGACCGTTCGACGCCCTTCGCCCACTCGGCCAGCAACCGTTCACGTTCTGCGGCGTTCATCGAAGGTTCAAACCTGCGGTCTGGTGACCAGAGCGCTCGTATTTCGTCTTCACCCGCCCACAATCCGACGGTCAGTCCAGCGACGAATGCCGCACCCAGTGCCGTCGTCTCGGTCACGACAGGTCGAACCACGGGAACGCCCGTGATGTCGGCCTGGAACTGCATCAGGAAATCGTTCGCGACCATCCCCCCATCAACCTTGAGCGATTCGAGAGAAACACCGGCATCACCGGCGGCGGCCGTGATGACGTCACGTGATTGGAATGCGACCGATTCCAGCGCAGCACGTGCGATGTGCGCTTTCGTCGAGAATCTGGTGAGTCCCGCGATGATTCCCCGCGCATCGGGTCGCCAGTGTGGGGCGAAGAGGCCGCTGAATGCAGGAACGACAACGACACCGCCGTTGTCGGGAACGGATGTGGCCAGCGCCTCGACGTCCGCGGATGCCTCGATCAAACCCAGATTGTCGCGCAACCATTGAATGAGCGACCCCGAGACAGCAACTGACCCTTCGAGCGCGTATCGAGCAGGTTCGCCATCACGCTGAAATGCAACGGTCGTGAGAAGCCCGTGGGTTGATCGGACCAGCGTTTCGCCGGTTGCGACAATGAGGAAGTTGCCCGTGCCGTACGTGTTTTTCGCTTCACCAGCGCGAAAAGCGGCCTGGCCAAAGGTTGCCGACTGCTGGTCACCGATCACTCCGGCGATCGAGACCCCGCGCAGACTTGTCGCCGCGACAATTTCTCCGAAACTGTGTCCGGACGGGTGAATGGTGGGGAGTATTTCCACGGGGACATCGAACGAGGTGCAGAGTTCGGTGTCCCACGCCAACGACTCGATGTCCATCAACATCGTTCGTGACGCGTTGGTCACATCCGTGGCGTGAATTCCGCCATCCACGCCACCTGTCAGATTCCAGACGATCCACGAGTCAACGGTCCCCGCGAGCAGATCTCCGGCCGTCGCCGCGTCGCGCGCGCCAGGAACAGAGTCGAGAATCTCGGCGAACTTGGTCGCCGAAAAGTAGGTTGCGAGCGGAAGTCCCGTCCGATGGGTAAACCGCGCAACCCCGCCTTCGGCGGCCAGAGCATCAACTCGATATTGCGTTCGGGTGTCTTGCCACACGATGGCATTGGCGATCGGCAAACCCGTGAGCCGATTCCAAATAATCGCGGTTTCGCGTTGGTTAGTGATGCCGACGGCCGCGACGTCTGATACGTCAAGGCCACATTCGTCAACAACCCGGTTGAGGACGTCGATGGAATTGTGGAGGAGCTCCATTGGGTCGTGCTCGACCCATCCTGGCTGAGGGAAGATTTGTCGGTGTTCCCGCTGAACTGTTCCCCGCGGAAGACCTCGGCGATCAAAGACCATGGCGCGGGTCGACGTCGTACCGCAGTCGAGGGCGACAACAACTTCACGCATGTTCACAGTGTATTCATGGCTTAAGAACTAACGCTGTGCGAAGAATCGGGCTACCATTGAGGTGAGCACGTGCTCCGGGGTCAGTGAAAATCTGAGCCGGCGGTTAAAGTCCGCGACCCGAGTGGTTTCGACCACGCGGTTGATTCGGTGAAATTCCGAAACCGACGGTTAAAGTCCGGATGGGAGGAAGCACGATGGGTTGGACGTTTTTCTGACGGACAACTCGCGACCTCGTGTCGTATCCCCGGACTCTGCTCAGAAGGAGTCCGAAATGACAACACCATACGATGACGCGGTGCGCCGCGCAGCCGAACTTGCCCAGCGCGGCCCTCGAACCGGCGAAAACCCGCAGGTCGGGTGTGTATTGCTCGACGCGAGTGGCGCGATTGTTGCCGAGGGCTGGCACCGCGGCGCGGGTACCCCTCACGCAGAGGTCGATGCACTGTCGAAGGTGGAGGACGCAACCGGTTTGACCGCCGTCGTTACTCTGGAGCCGTGCAATCACACCGGTCGCACGGGACCGTGCGCGCAGGCCCTGATCGCGGCGGGCGTCTCGCGTGTTGTGTATTCCCAGAAGGACCCCGGAGTCGAAGCAGGCGGTGGGGCCGATACCCTGCGTGCCGCCGGAATCGAGGTCATCGGAGATGTGCTTCCTCGCGTTGGCGAAGAGCTCATCCAGCGCTGGCTGACTGCCAACCGTCTCGGGCGACCGTGGGTGACGGCGAAATGGGGATCGACGCTCGACGGTCGTACCGCGGCAGCCGACGGCACTAGCCAGTGGATCACGTCAGCTGAATCGCGTGAATACATTCACCTGCTTCGCTCACAGCACGACACCATCGCGGTCGGAACGGGCACGGCTCTGGCCGACAACCCCAGCCTGACCGCGCGCACCCCCGACGGAAACCTCTTCCCTCATCAGCCACTTCCGGTCGTCATCGGGAACCGTGACATTCCGGCCGGCTCGAGCTTGTGGAGCCACCCGCGGGGAGTTCTGCAGGAGTCGGGCGACCTCGCAGAGATTCTCCAGCGCCTCTACGGAATCGGCGTCCGTAGCCTCTTCCTCGAGGGCGGTCCCGGCCTGATGAACTCGTTCATCCGCGAAGGGCTCGTCGACGAGTACGTGGTCTGCATCGCGCCCCTGCTCCTCGGCGGTGATCGCACGTCAACGGGCGACCTCGGAATCTCTACCCTCGCGGAGGGACGTCGACTCACGATTCTCGACACCAAACACCTCGGGGGCGACATTGTCATCACCGCTCGAGAGGCGCACTAGATGTTCACCGGAATCATCGCCGAGTTGGGCACGATTGAGTCCGTCGACAACGCCGGTGACGCGGTTCGCGTCGTCGTGCGCGCACCCGGTGCAGTCGCGAAGGCCGGACACGGCGACTCGATCGCGTTGTCCGGCGTGTGCTTGACGGTCATCGAGCAAACCGCCGACACGTTCACCGCCGACGTCATGGGACAAACCATCGCGATGTCGAATCCCGAGCAGTGGATTGCCGGTCGCACGGTCAACGTCGAGTCGGCGATGGCGCTCGGCGAGCAGCTCGGCGGGCACATCGTGCAGGGTCACGTCGACGGCACCGCCCGCGTCTTGTCGACGGCTCAGAATGGCGATTGGCGTGTCATTCGGTTTGCGCTCGACGCCGCTCACGCGCCTCTCGTCGTCGACAAGGGATCCATCGCAATCGACGGCGTTTCGCTCACCGTGTCGAACGTCGGAGACGATTGGTGCGAGGTGTCCTTGATCCCCGAAACTCTTGTGGCGACGACACTGGGACGACTCGAACCCGGCTCACTCGTCAACATCGAAACCGACATTCTTGCCCGGCACATTGCTCGGCTCGCGCATTTTGCGAAGGGAGGCGCATCATGAGCGCCCTGACAACTGCACTGTCCGACCTCAAAGCCGGCAAGCCGATCATCGTCGTGGACTCCCCCGACCGCGAGAACGAGGGCGACATCGTGATGGCCGCCCAGTTTGCGACGACGGAGTGGATTGCCTTCACGATTCGTCACACGAGCGGGTACCTGTGCGCGCCGATGACGAACTCACGAGCAAACGAGTTGGAACTGCCGTTGATGGTGGAGAACAACCAGGACTCGCGCGGAACCGCGTACACGGTCAGCGTTGACGCGTCGGAGGGGATCTCGACCGGAATCTCGGCCGCCGACCGCGCACTGACGCTTCGCACCCTCGGTAACCCTTCCACCGGTCCGGCCGATCTCGTTCGCCCCGGCCACATTTTGCCCCTCCGAGCTGTTCCAGGCGGTGTTCGCGAACGTGCCGGTCACACCGAAGCAACCGTCGACCTGCTCACGCTCGCTGGGCTCGAACCCGTCGGCGTGATTGGCGAAATCATGAACGACGACGGCACGATGACCCGCGGGTCCGATCTGACGGCATTTGCCGACCAGCACGGACTCACCGTCGTGTCAATCGAGGAGTTGGCTGACCACCTCGAATCCGAGTGGTTGCCGCTTCGCGACCCGAACGAACACCGCTACCCGTTCGAAGTGGAAACGACCGTTCCGACGAATCACGGCACGTTCCGCCTTCGCGCGTATCGCGACGCCGCCCTCCATGTCGACCACGTCGCCATCGTCTCGGGTACTCCGACCGACGGTGCTCTCGTTCGCCTTCACTCCGAGTGCGTGACGGGTGAGGCGATGGGTTCACTGAAGTGTGAGTGCGGTCCTCAACTCGAAGCCGCCATGGACCAGATCGACGTCAACGGCGGTGTGGTCATCTACCTGCGCGGACACGAGGGTCGCGGAATCGGTCTCACCAACAAGCTCAAGGCGTATCGCTTGCAAGAGGACGGTCTGGACACTCTCGACGCCAATCTTGCACTCGGACTTCCCGCCGACGCTCGTGACTACGGAATCGCTGCTGCGATCCTGCGTGACCTCGGCATCTCCACGGTTCGCCTGCTTTCCAACAACCCGGAAAAGCGTCGTCAGTTGAATGAGTACGGAATTGAGGTGTCCGAGTTCGTGCCTCTCGTTGTTGGAGTTGGTGACGTCAACAAGGCGTACCTCGGGGCAAAGCGCGACCGCATGGGACACAACCTGCCGACGTCTCTCCCCACCGAAGCCAAGGAGTCCTAGACATGGCCGGACACGGTACCCCCGAGATTTCCATCTCCGCACCCGGGATGCGCGTTGTCGTGATCGCCGGCTCGTGGCATGACGAGATCACGGACGGCCTCATCGCGGGGTCGCAGCGTGTACTGGAAGCCGCTGGCGCTGACCATTCGCTCGTTCGGGCTCCGGGGGCATTTGAGCTTCCCGTCCTCGCGAAGGCCGCGTTAGAGGGTGGTGCCGAAGCCGTCGTGTGCCTCGGTGTCATCATCCGCGGCGGAACCCCTCATTTCGAGTTCGTCTCGAACGCCGCGACGGACGGACTGACCCGCGTAGCGCTCGACACGGGAAAGCCCGTCGGCTTCGGCGTGCTCACGCTCGATGACGAAGCTCAAGGCCTTGACCGCGCGGGCCTCCCTGGTTCGCGTGAAGACAAGGGTGCCGAGGCAGCCACCGCCGCCGTCGCAACCGCACTCGAACTTCGCCGACTTCGCGGCTAGCGAAGGAACAGCGACTTGAGTCGTCTCGATACGATAACGACTCCGACCGCGAGCAGCACAACGTAGTACAGGACGTGCACGGCGAACATCGGCGTGACGACTCCTGTGGTCAATTGTCGGATCATCTCGACCCCGTGCCACAACGGGAAACACTCCACCATGAGCTGGATGGGGGCCGGGTACACCGAGATGGGGAAGAACGTCGCCGAGAACATGAACATCGGCAACATGAACATGGGCAACCAGTCCATTTGCTGGAACGTTTTCATGTACGACGTGAACGCCATGCCGATTGACGCAAAGCCTGCTGCGATGAGCAGCACCGCCGGAATCGCCAGGAACGCGAGGGGAGACATCGTCAGCCCCATGACCTGCATGACGGTGAGGAAGCCGAACGCGTAGATTCCGCCGCGCAGAAGCGCGAGTGTGATTTCACCGACGGCGACGTCGAGCGGTCCGAGGGAGGTCAGCAACATCGTCTCGTACAATTTGCCGAAGTTGAGTTTGAAGAAGACGTTCCAGGTCGAGTCGTAGATTGCGCCGTTCATCGCCGACACCGCGAGTAGCGCCGGGGCGATGTAGGCGCCGTACGGGATCGAGTTGCCGTCGACATCGATGTTCCCGACGATTGCGCCGAGCCCGATGCCCATCGAGAACAGGTAAAAAACGGGTTCGAAGAAGCCGGAAAGAATGACGAGGTAGTTGTTCGTCATCGTGACGCGGAGACCGCGTTCGATGATGGCACGGATGTTTCCGCCGTACATTCCGCCGAACGTGCGGCGTCTGGTTCGAGTGGTCGTCATGCCGTCAACCTCTTTACGAACGAGTGGCGCATGAGTACGAACCCGATTGCGGCGACGAGCGCGAGGTACACGACGTGCCCGACGGTCAGCCAGATCGGCTCAGCCATTCCATATGACACGACTCGCCCGAGGGAACTCGCGTGCCAGAGCGGCGATAGCCAACCCACCCACTCGAGCCAGTCGGGGACCTGAGACAACGGGAAGAACGTGCCTGAAAACAGGAACATTGGCATGATGACGAGTCGTTGGATGAGCGCGAACTGACCACGCTCGTCCTGAATTCGTGCCGAGTATGCCGCGAGCGGAGTCAGGATGGAGAACGCTCCGAGGATTGAGATTGGAATCATCAGCCACGCGGTGGAGAGTTCGACTGCCTCGAATACGACGAGCATCGCGTAGAAGACCGCCGCGGTGAAGCCGAATCGGATGGCGAGGTGAGTGCAAAAGCCGGCGACGATTTGGCCTGGCGAAAGCGGGCTAGCCCCCATCGCGTAGAAAACCTTTTGCCACTTGAACCCGCCGAGCACGGGGAACATCCCCTCTTCGGCGCCGATAGTCAGGATGGTGGACATCAACAGCGCAGGCCCGACGTAGATCAAGTACGGGACCCCCTCAATTCCTTGGGGGACGAGGTTCGCGAGCCCGACACCCAACGCCAACAGATATATGAGCGGGTTTCCGAAGGATGACGTGACGACGTAGGACACATATGCCTTCATCTCACGGAAGCGGGTTTCGGCGACGTACCACCACCCCCAGCGCTTCCAGCGGTCGGTACTCACGCTCATTCGATGAGGCTCCGGCCCGTCAGTCGAAGGAATACGTCCTCGAGAGAGGAACGCCGGACGAGAGACGTGATCGGGTGGTGCCCGCGGCGGGTGATTTCCGCCAGGTCGCGCTCACCGTCGGCGGTGTAAATGAGGATGCGGTCCGCGAGAACTTCACGTCGTTCGCCGATGTCGTCGATTGCGGTCGCGATATCTGCGTTGCGGTCAGATCCAAAGCGAACCTCCAGCACCTCGCGAGACGAATAGTCGCGGATGAGCTCGGAGGGTGACCCCTCGGCCATGATTTCACCCTTGTCGACGACGACGAGTCGGTCACAGAGCTGTTCCGCTTCGTCCATGTAGTGGGTGGTGAGGATGAGGGTCGTCCCCTGTTCCTTGAGTCGGAACAGTCGGTCCCACAGGATGTGACGAGCCTGCGGGTCGAGGCCGGTGGTCGGCTCGTCAAGCAACAACATCTCGGGGTCATTCATGAGCGAGCGCGCAATGGTGAGGCGACGCTTCATTCCGCCTGACAACGGTTCAACCTTCGAACCGGCGCGGTCGGTCAACTGTGCGAATTCGAGCAACGCGTCGGCGCGTTTCGCGGCTTCCTTGTGGCTGAGCCCGAAATAGCGCCCATACGTCAAGAGATTTTCGCGCACACGCAGTTCTTGGTCGAGGTTGTCTTCCTGCGGAACGACTCCCAACTTGGCACGAATGTCCGGGCCGTGAGTGTTCGGGTCCATGCCCAGAACCTCCAGAACACCGGAAGTTCGAGTCGACACCGACGCGATCATCTTCATCGTCGTGGACTTGCCTGCGCCGTTCGGGCCGAGCAAACCGAAAGATTCGCCCCGCGGTACCTCGAATGAGATTCCATTGACCGCGGTGAAATCGCCGTAAACCTTGGTGAGTTGCTCTGCTCGAATTACTGGGTGGGACACAAACACCTATCCTAGACCCATGGCATCTCCCCGATTCGGTGGTGGCCGTCGGTTCGGAGGCACCCCACCCGAGGGTCCCAAGGCGACGTTCCGCCAGCTCCTTCCCTACCTGCTCGAGCACAAGGGAATTCTGGGTGTCGTTATTGGACTGAGCGTCCTTGGCGCTGGTGCGTCCCTCGCGCAGCCGCTCATCGTCTCGCAGGTCATCACGTCGGTTCAGTCGGGTGCCGACCTCGGCTGGCTCGTCCCCGCACTCATCGCGCTCGTCATCGGTGGCGCACTTCTCGCGTCCGTTCGCCACTACTTGTTGCAGCGGACAGGGGAATCGGTGGTCCTGTCATCACGTCGACACCTTGTCGCCAGGCTCCTCAACCTCCCGATCAGCGAATTTGACGCACGTCGAACCGGAGACCTCGTCTCGCGCGTCGGTGCCGACTCGACCATGTTGCGCGCGGTCCTCACACAGGGACTCGTCGAGGCCATCGGCGGTTCCGTCACGTTCATCGGCGCAATCATCGCCATGCTCTTCATCGACGCGATGCTGTTCGGATTGACCTCGACGGTCGTCATCGCATCCATGCTCATCGTCATCGTGCTGTCGCGTCGAATCCGCAAGTATTCGCGCCTCGCCCAAGACCGCGTCGGCGCTCTGACCGCGTCGGTCGAACGGTCCATCTCGGCCGTTCGCACTGTCCGCGCAGCGAACGCAATCGACCGCGAAATTCGAGTCGTCGACGAGGACGCGAAGCAGGCCTGGTCAGCGGGAATTCAGGTCGCTCGCATTTCGGCGTTCGTCGTCCCCATTTCCTCCATCGCGATGCAGGTGTCGTTCCTCGTCGTTCTCGGCGTCGGCGGCTTCCGCGTCGCAAGTGGCGCCATCACCGTCGCACAACTGGTGTCCTTCATCCTGTTCCTGTTCATGATGATCATGCCGTTGGGAAGCGCCATCGGTGCGTTTACGTCGGTCGCGCAGGCGCTCGGCGCACTGGGACGAATCCGCGAGATCATCGACCTTCCCTCTGAGACGTCCGATGACAACCCATCCGAGTCGATCGCGGGCGGATTGGGCAAGACCGCTGTCTCGTTCACGGATGTCTGTTTCGCGTACAACCCCGAAACCCCGATTTTGCATGACGTAAGTTTCACCGTGCCGACGGGCAAACGCGTCGCGCTGGTAGGCCCGAGCGGTTCGGGGAAGTCGACAATCCTGTCCCTCATCGAACGCTTCTATGACGTCACCTCGGGCACAATTGCCGTCGGCGGGCACAACATCCACTCGCTCGACCGCTCCGAATTGCGCTCAGCCATCGGTTACGTCGAGCAGGACGCGCCGGTATTGGCCGGAACTATCCGCGACAACCTGACCCTCGGCGCTTCCGACGCCACAGACGCCGCATGCCTCGCGGTACTCGCTGAAGTAAATCTGTCCAACATCGTTGATCGTGCTGAAAACGGACTCGATGCACAGGTCGGCGAAGGCGGAGTCCTCCTCTCGGGCGGAGAACGTCAACGACTCGCCATTGCTCGCGCACTGCTCATGGCACCAGAAATCTTGTTGCTCGACGAGTCCACCTCGAGTCTCGACGGGCTCAACGAGCAGCTCATGAAGGACGCAATCGATCGTGTCTCTGAAAATCGAACCCTGATCGTGATCGCGCACCGGCTCTCGACGGTCATCGACAGCGACCAGATCGTTGTTCTCGATAAAGGTCGGGTGCTCGGAGTTGGAAAACACGACGAGCTCGTTTCGACCGTTCCGCTCTATCGTGAACTGGCCGAAACCCAGTTGCTGACGACCGACTAGGAAAAGTCGGCGTCCGGCGCCAGCGACGGCACGAACGAACTGGGGGCGTTGAACCCGTAGGCGAGCATGCCCTTCGATTCACGCAGGTAACAGGTGCCACAGAGTGATTCGTAGGTGACGTCCACACCGTCGATGGCGACCTGAGCGCCGTCGAAGATGAACTCGCCGTTGACCTTGCGACCGTTGAACATTGCCTTGCGACCGCAACGACAAATCGTCTTGAGTTCCTCGAGCGCGTGAGCGATTTCGAGGAGCCTGCGCGAACCGGGGAAAGCGATGGTTTGGAAATCGGTGCGGATTCCGTAGGCAAGGACGGGGATGTTGTCGAGGATGGCGATGCGCAGCAGGTCGTCTACCTGATCGACCGAGAGGAACTGTGCCTCGTCGATGAGAAGGCACGCAACGTCCTGACCCGTCGTGGACTTGGTGTTGGCGCGGTACGCCTCGAAAATGGTGCGAACGTCGTCGTGGGGTCCGATAACGAAGTTGACTTCGCGCTCGACGCCGAGTCGTGACACGATCGCGGCCTGTCCCTTGGTGTCGACGCGCGGCTTGGCGATGAGAACCTGCTGACCGCGTTCCGCGTAGTTGTAGGCGGCCTGAAGCAACGCCGTGCTCTTGCCACTGTTCATCGCACCGTAACGGAAATACAACTTCGCCATGTCACCAGATTACCGAAGGGAAGCGTTTCCCCACCGTTCACCGAGCAGGCGTATCGTGAAGATATGACCGATTCGGAACACGAGGAAGCCCTGCGGAAGGCGCGTGCCGAGGGTGACACGGACGCCCTCATCGAGGCTGCCTCAGACGAGGAAATTCAGGAACTGCTCGACGACGACGCACCCGACCTCGGCGACGATGATTCATGGCGTCACGGCTATCCGTACGACACCAAGATGACGCGGAAAGAATACGAGAAACTCAAGCACCGTCTTCAAGTCGAATTGTTGAAACTGCAGTCATGGACCAAAGAATCCGGCGCCAAAATTGTCATTATTTTCGAGGGCCGCGACGCCGCCGGCAAGGGTGGGACGATCAAGCGCTTCACAGAGCACCTCAATCCCCGTGGTGCCAGGGTTGTCGCTCTCGAAAAGCCGACCGAACGTGAACGAACCCAGTGGTACTTCCAGCGCTACGTTCAACACCTTCCCGCCGCCGGTGAAATCGTCCTCATGGACCGCTCCTGGTACAACCGTGCCGGTGTCGAACGCGTGATGGGCTATTGCACCGCAACCGAATATCTCGAGTTCATGCGCGCCACTCCCGAGTTCGAACGCATGCTCGTCCAATCGGGGATTCACTTGATCAAGTTCTGGTTCTCGGTTGGCGAGGCCGAACAGCGCCACCGTTTCGACGAGCGCCGGACAGATCCGGTGCGTGTGTGGAAACTCAGCCCGACTGACGTCGCGAGCCTCGACAAGTGGCGCGATTACACCGAGGCGAAGGAGGCGATGTTTTTCTACACCGACTCCCCGCACTCGCCGTGGACGGTGGTCAAATCGAACGACAAGAAGCGCGCCCGAATCGAGGCGATGCGCTGGGTGCTCGCCCGTTTCGACTACCCCGGAAAGGACACCGCACTCGTCGGCACGCCAGACCCGCTCATTATCGGCAAGCCCGAAGTGATTTACGACGAGGGCGAGAAGCCAGGCGGAGAATTCCCCGTTGTTTCCCCGGAAGGCTAGCGCACTCGTCGCCGGGGCAGTGCTCATACTTGCAGGGTGCGCCAACTCCGGCATCGACACCGTCCGCGAGAACTTCGTCGCGGCGGGAGGGTCATGCGCCGAGTGGATGCCGCTCAACGACTCTCGCTCGAGCGACAGCATCGAATGTTCGGACGGTGCTCGCCTCTACGTTTTTGCCGGTGACGCCGAGCGCGCCGACTTCGTCAAAACCGAATTGGAAACGAACGACCTGATCCGCGCCCGAACGCACATCCTGTTGTCGGGCGAGAACTGGCTGGTATTCGACACGATTCCAGTCATCATCCACGTCATGCCGAAAATGCACGGCATCATTCAGGGCCGAAACGGCGCGAACCCCTAGGCGCGTTCTGCCATTTCGACGACGTTCTTCAGTAGCAGTGCTCGCGTCATCGGGCCGACACCGCCGGGGTTGGGTGAAATCCACGCGGCGACCTCGCGAACTTCGGGGTCAACGTCCCCTGCGATTCGAGTCGTACCATCGGAGTTCGTCACGCGTGAGACGCCGACGTCCAGCACAATCGCACCGGGCTTCACGTTGTCCACGGTGACAATCGACGGAGAGCCAGCCGCTGCAACAATCACATCTGCGGAGCGAAGGTGATCGGACAGGTTCCTCGTCCCCGTGTGGGTGAGCGTCACAGTGGCGTTGATTTCCTTACGCGTCAGCAGCGCCCCAATCGGGCGACCAACTGTGATGCCACGACCGATGACGACAACATTGAGTCCGTCCCACGACAGACCGTGGTGCTCAACCAGTTCGATGACCCCTCGAGGAGTGCACGGCAATGGAGTTTCAATCGGGCCTGACGCGCGAAGAACGAGTCGCCCCAGGTTCGTCGGGTGCAAACCATCCGCGTCCTTCGCCGGATCGATTCTCTCCAAAATCGCGTCGGTGTCGAGGTGCTTCGGCAACGGCAACTGCACGATGTATCCCGTGACCGCGGGGTTCGCATTCAACTCGTCGATGACGGCGTTCAGTTCCGCCTGAGAGGTTTCCTCGGGCAAGTCACGACGAATAGACGCGATCCCCACCTCGGCGCAATCCTTGTGCTTTCCGCCGACATACCACTGTGAGCCTGGGTCCGAACCGACCAGAACGGTGGCGAGACCGGGAACAACACCCCTCGACGCCAGAGCGGCGACGCGCGTGGTGAGGTCGGCCTTGATGGCAGCAGCGGTCGCTGAGCCGTCAAGGATCCGTGCCGTCATGAATGCCTTACTGAACGAGGCCGGGGTACAGCGGGAACGCGTCGGTCAATTCCTTGACGCGAGCACGCTGTGCAGCGATGTCGGGGTTCGGCATGAGCGTCTGGGCGATGACGTCCGCAACCGTCTCGAACTCGGCGTCACCGAATCCGCGGGTGGCCAAAGCCGAGCTACCGATTCGAACGCCCGAGGTGACCATCGGCGGGCGGGGGTCGAACGGAACCG
Organism: Actinomycetota bacterium; assembly: GCA_041179605.1. Taxonomy (GTDB): domain Bacteria; phylum Actinomycetota; class Actinomycetes; order Actinomycetales; family Microbacteriaceae; genus MWH-TA3. Next base: position 12,560 of record JBEGTE010000009.1, read on the forward strand.
CGTTGCGGTTGACGGTGATTCCGACCTCGTGGAGCAGGTCCTGTGCCTCTTGACCGTTGACTTCCGAGTTGCGAAGATCAGCGAGAACGAGGTGCACGTCGGTGCCGCCGGTCAGAACGTCGAGACCCGCATTGGACGCGTCAGCCGCGGTGAGGCGTTCGGCGAGGATGCGTGCTCCGCGGATGGTGCGGTCCTGGCGGTCCTTGAATTCCTCCGAGGCGGCGAACTTGAACGCAACCGCCTTGGCGGCAATGACGTGCATCAACGGTCCACCCTGCTGGCCAGGGAAGACGGCGGAGTTGAGCTTCTTGCCCAGTTCCTCGTCGCGCGACAGAATCAGTCCGGAACGTGGTCCGGAGAGCGTCTTGTGGACAGTGGTCGAAACAACGTCCGCGTAAGGGACAGGGCTCGGGTGTAGCCCAGCGGCAACGAGTCCCGCGAAGTGCGCCATGTCCACCCACAACTTTGCGCCGACCTCGTCCGCGATTTCACGGAACGCGGCGAAGTCAAGGTGACGCGTGTACGCACTCCACCCGGCGATGATGACCTGGGGCTTGTGCTCGAGAGCCTTCTCGCGGACGACGTTCATGTCGATGAGGAACGTCTCGGGGTCGACACCATACGACACGGCGTTGTAGAGGCGACCCGAGAAGTTCAGCTTCATTCCGTGAGTGAGGTGTCCACCGTGAGCAAGTTCGAGACCAAGGATGGTGTCGTCCTTTGTCGCGATCGCGTGAAGAACGGCGGCATTCGCCGTTGCACCCGAGTGGGGCTGGACGTTGGCATACGCGGCTCCAAACAGTGACTTTGCGCGCTCGATGGCGAGCGATTCGGCGATGTCGACGAACTCGCACCCGCCGTAGTAACGCTTCCCGGGGTAACCCTCGGCGTACTTGTTGGTCAGGACGGAACCTTGCGCCTGAAGAACTGCGCGCGGAACGAAGTTCTCGGATGCGATCATCTCGAGATAGTCACGCTGGCGACCGAGTTCGAGGTTCAGCACCTCGGCAATTTCGGGGTCAACCTCGGACAGAGGGGCGTTGAAACTGGAGTGCTGGCGATCGGTCACGGTTCTCCTCGCAGAACGGGCGTTTGTAGTCCCATTCTAGTTTGTCCAGAGCGCCCGTTCCCTGCGCCTCGCGATGACTACGACGCCGGTCCCAAGCACCAGCACGCTCGCCCCGAGGTACGGAAGAGCCGCGAGACCGAAGGGGACCAGCAGAACTCCTCCGATGAATGAGCCGCTTCCGATTCCGAGGTTCCACGCTGTCGTGCGCATCGCCCCCGCGAAGTCACGTAGCCGTGGGCTGGCGAGTTCCATGATGTACTGGCCGAACAACGGTTCCGTAATCGCAAAGCCCAAACTCCAGGCCGCCGCCCCGATGATTGCGGCAAATTGCGAAACGGGAGCGACAAGGTTGAGGACCACCATCATCGCCGCCATGAAACCGATGGACAGCGCCAAGTTGCGTGACAAGTTTTCCGCACGTCGCGCCAGCCTTTCTGCGACGACGATTCCCAGCGTCCCCCCGATGCCGTATGCGGCGAGTGGCGCCGCGACCGTCGAGGTCGTGAAGTTGGCGACGTCGATGAGGAACGGCGCGATGTACGGGTAGAACACGTTGCCTCCCCCGACGACGAGGAACACGCCCGAGACACCCATCAACACCATCGTGAACGTGCGGTCCGCGACGACTGAGTGGCGTTCGTTCGCGTTGTCGGCGTGCGGGTTCGGGACGGGGAGAAGCAGGAAATACAGGCTCACACTGGCGCCTATGGTGAGTGCAGTCATGATGAGAAAAGCACTTCGCCAGTCGGACACCGCAGCGAGAGCGGATCCGAGCGGCAACCCGAGAATGAAGGCCAGATTGGCGCCGGCCGAAATGAACAAAAATCCGCGGGACCGCCACTGGGGTGCGAGCATCGTGGTGACATACCCCGTCGCAATCATCCAGAACATGCCGTTTCCGAGTCCGCCGATGATTCGTGAGGCGAACAGAAACTCATAGGACGGTGTGAGAGAGGCCATGATGTTGGACACCGTGAACAAAGCGACGGAGGTGATGAGCAGCGATTTTCGACTGAATCGTCTTGTCGTCAGGGACAACGGAATGGCCGTGAGCACGACCGTGGCCGCCCAGACCGACACGAGGAACCCGATTTGGGACGTACTGACACCGAGGTCTGCAGACATCGACGGCAGCATCCCCGTCGGCAGGAATTCGGAGGTGACCGTTGCAAAGACAGTGAAACCGATAGCGGTCATCGCCGCCCAGGGAAA
>JBEGTE010000010.1:0-14677 GCA_041179605.1 Actinomycetota bacterium
CCTTCGGCGAGCAGAATTCCGAACGCGGTGGCCGACTTGATGGTGCCCTGAAATGCTGGGCCGGCCTCGGTCACACCAAGGTGTAGTGGCCACTCGCCACGTTCAGCGAGCTGACGGTAGGCCTTGACCATGACGATCGGGTCGTTGTGCTTGACGGAAATCTTGAAGTCGTGGAAGTCGTGTTCCTCGAACAGGCTTGCCTCCCACACAGCGGATTCGACGAGCGCCTCGGCCGAGGGTCGACCGAACTTCTGCAGCAGGCGCGGGTCAAGCGAACCCGCGTTGACACCGATGCGGATCGAGACGCCGGCGTCCTTGGCCGCCTTGGCGATTTCACCGACCTTGTCGTCGAACTGCTTGATGTTTCCGGGGTTCACACGAACCGCGGCGCAACCGGCATCGATGGCCTGGAAGACGTACTTGGGCTGGAAGTGGATGTCCGCGATGACAGGAATCTGGCTCTTCTTCGCGATGATGTGCAAAACATCGGCGTCGTCCTGGCTGGGCACAGCGACGCGAACGATGTCACAACCAGACGCGGTGAGTTCCGCAATCTGCTGCAGAGTGCCGTTGATGTCCGTCGTCTTCGTCGTCGTCATCGACTGGACGGAAACGGGCGCATCACCACCGACCAGAACCTTGCCGACCTTGATCTGGCGGGACTTACGACGAGGGGCGAGCGTCTCAACGACTCGCGGGTTACCGATGTTAACAGCCACGGTGCCAGCGTACTCGCTATGGGCCGAGCGTGATGGGCTTGACGATGTCCGCGTAGATCAGCAACGCGCTCATGGCGATGAGAAGTGCGGTCGCCACGACGGTGATAGGGACGAGTCGCGCGGTGTCGATGGGTGCGGGGTCGGGTCGGCCGAACAGTCGGGCGAAGCGAACTCGGATCCAATCGATGAGTGCGACGGCAACGTGCCCACCGTCGAGAGGGAGAAGCGGAATCAGGTTGAACACGAACAATGCGACGTTGAGCGACGCGACGATTCCGATGAGTGCCGACAGCCGCGAGACGAAATCGATTCCGTCGAGACTGGCGACTTCGCCGGCGATGCGCCCCACGCCGACGACGGAAACGGGGCCGTCCATTTCACGCTCGGCGGTTCCGAATGCGGCGTCCCACACCTGAATCATTCGTGTGGGCAGGTCGACGATGATCTTCCCCACGTCCACGAGGTTGGTGCCCAGCGCTTCGAGCGCGACAATCGGTGACTGCTGCATGCGGGCGTATTCGGGTCCAACTCCCACATATCCGACGGTGTCCGTTTGGTAAGACCCGTCCTCATTGGTGACAGGGTTTCCCGCGTCGTCGAACACGTACCGTTCCGACGCGACGGGCGTCGCGGTCAGCGTGAGGGTCTTCCCTGACCGTTCGACGACGAATTCAACGGGACGGTTTGCGTAGTCGCGAATAACGCCGATTTGTGCGGTCCAGTCAGTGAACTCGACCCCGCCGACCGAGATGACCCGATCGCCAGGTTTGAGCCCCGCGGCGGCAGCGGGGGAAATCGGGTCTGCGGCCGTGCACACCTGTTCGGCCGCGCTGACCGGCTTGACACATTCGGCGACCGAACCGATTGTTGTGGTCGGCGCCAAGACGCCAAACCCCGAAAACAGAATGATGTACAAGAAGGCGGCAATGACGAGATTCATCACCGGACCGCCGAGCATGATCACGATTCGGCGGAATGTGCCTAGTCGGTAAAACGTGCGCGAATCGTCGGTGATCGTCTCTGCCGATGCATCACGCGCGTCCTGGACCAGCGACCGGAAGAGTTTGAACCCACGATTTGTCGACGCGGTGGGCGGATACATTCCCGACAGCGAGACGTAGCCGCCGAGCGGGATCGCTTTGATGCCGAATTCCGTCTCGCCAAATTGACGAGACCAGACCGTCGGCCCGAATCCGACCATGAATTTGCCGACGTGAATACCGAACTTGCGTGCGGGATAGAAGTGCCCGAATTCGTGAAGACCGATGGAGATGCCGATTCCGAGGGCGACGACGAGAACGCCGAGAATCCAGAGCAGAACGTCCATGTTGTCAAGGGTACTCGTGGGCTCCGACGCGCTCGAACGGTTGAGCTATTTGCTGAGGAACTTCATAGCCGATTCGCGCGCCCAGGCGTCCGCGGCGAGAACTGATTGGAGGTCGATGCGGTCGGGTGCGGTGTGCTCCCCCACGACTCGTTCAATGGTGTCAACGATGGCGAGAAACCCGATCGCGCCCGAGTTGAACGCATCCACAGCCACCTCGTTGGCCGCGTTGTACACGGCGGGGAAGGTTTTTCCGGCGACGCCGACTTGACGTGCAAGGCGGATGGCACCGAATACGTCCTCGTCTAGCGGCGCAAACGTCCACTCGTGCGACGTCGTCCAATCGACCGGAGTCGTGGCGCCAGGGATGCGCGTCGGCCAGTCCAAGCCGAGCGCGATGGGGAGGTGCATGTCGGGTGGCGACGCCTGAGCAATGGTCGAGCCATCCACGAACTCGACCATCGAGTGGATGACAGATTGCGGATGAACCGTCACCTCGATTCGATCGAACGGGATGTCAAAGAGCAGGTGCGCCTCGATGACCTCGAGCCCCTTGTTTACCAGCGTCGACGAGTTGGTCGTGATGACCGTCCCCATGTTCCAGGTCGGGTGCTTTGACGCCTGTTCGGGCGTGACGGTCGCGAGTTGTTCGCGCGTGAACCCGCGGAACGGACCGCCACTTGCGGTGAGGACGAGCTTGGCTACCTCGGTGTGCGCGCCCGCGAGTAACGACTGTGCGATTGCCGAGTGTTCCGAGTCGACAGGAGTGATTTGTCCTGGCGCCGCCTTCGACGTCACCAACGAACCACCGATGATGAGCGATTCCTTGTTGGCGAGAGCGAGCGTCGCGCCCGTGTCGAGTGCGGCGAGGGTCGGTTCGAGTCCGACCGCGCCGGTAATTCCGTTGAGGATGACGTCGGCGCGAACGCTACGGACGAGAGCGACAGCGTCGGAAGCCCCATACGCAACGTCGGCCACACCGAATTCGGCGGCCTGCGCTTCGGCGAGCTCACGGTTGCGCCCAGCCGCCAAACCTACGACACGGAATCGGTCGGGGTTGTCGCGCACGATGTCGAGCGCCTGAGTCCCAATCGACCCGGTACTGCCGAGGATGATGACGTCACGCATGAGTTCAGTCTGCCAGCAGTTGGCCTTCGCTAGGGTCTGGCCACCCAGCTCGACCAACCGCTGTATGTGCCGTTCGAGTAAACCGCTTGAACTCTGAAATGACCCGGGTTGGCGGCTACTGCAGTTGCCGTGCGATTTGTCGACCTACCGTCCGCATAGGTGGTGACTTTGCCATTGGACGTCCTCTTGAACTGGATGACATAGTCGCGCACGGTCAGCCCCGGGTTGAGGTTCACAAGATTCCATTTGATTGCGTATGTGTTCGTTGCGGTTCGAGTTGCGGTGACGCCGTTCGGCACGGGCGTGGCCGAACCGACATTGACCGTGGCGATACCCGAGATTCCGTAGGCCACAAGGACTGATCCCGCGGCATCGCGTCGGAGTCCACCTGAATAAACCGGCAACGTGGTGAGATTGGTGACGACCCCGTTACTGGAGTTCACTCGGATGAGTTGAGCGACCTGTCCGTATAGGTTGAGCGAGTAAAAATAGCCGTCTGAAAGTTTGACTAGACCGCCCGGGGTTACAGGGGCGCTGCCCGTTGAGTAATGCAGGAATCGGTCAGTCAGGGAGGCCGGTTCAGCGGCGTAACCCATCTCGATGATCATTGCTTCGGGATTGAATGTTCGCAGTCGCGAAGTCATCGAATATGGCAAGTCGGATTCGAGGTAGGCGATCTGGGTTGCGCTGACACGGTAGTAGCTGTAGCCGCTGATGAAGTCAACGCGCGCGAAGGCGTAATTTTCAGCAGGGCTCCACAGAACGCCATATGGTCGGTTCCGATTCTCATTATCGAGATGTAGCACCATACCCGATGCAAGCTGTAGCAGAGTTGCGGACGTGTCTCCCGCGTCAAGATCAGATGTCGCGTTCGCTGTGATCGACTTGTCGGCAACGGTGACCTTGCGGATCCCGACGAAATACTCGTCGTTGGTGCCGACGTAATAGGTGCTTCCGTCTGCGGATGGGAGAAGATCGTAGATGCCGCCGAGTACGGGGAAGTCCCACGTTCCACCTGTCCATCCGCCCCACAGCGACGAAAACGCTGTCGGGGTCACGTCTGCGGAAGTCATCGCCGTCAGGTCGATGCGAACAACGGTCTTGTCGGTGAAGGCGAACAGGTAACGCCCTCCGGATGCGGCACGCACCCCGCGGAACGACTTGCCCGTAGGCGCCGTGACAGTAATTTTCAGCGCACGCGTGTCCGTTGTGTAAACCTTCACCGACCCAGTGGTGACGATTGCGTAATACGCGTCGTCGTTGCTAATGAGGAAGTCCGCGACCGAGGATGTTGTCAACGCAGCAGACTTGCACCAACTCGTGCACACCGCCGCGGTTGCAGGCTGGGCGATGCCCAACATCACCGCCACGGATGTGGCGCTGGTGATTAGATGTCGAACAACTTTGTTCACAGCGAAAGTCTAGCCTTTCTCAGCTAAACCAGTGCGGTGGCCATCACCGTGCGGTCGATGGTGAACTGTCCCAGCACGCGAGTGCCGACATAGATGACGGCGGTCTGGCCGGTCGCGACTCCGATGAGCGGTTCGACGGGGCGCACAACGATTTCGCCACCGACCGAATCGACCACGGCAGGGACTGGGTCGGCGTGGGCGCGAATCTGCACCTCGCACTCGAACACGGTGAATCCGTCGTCCGTCGCCGTCCCGAACCCGCTGGTCACGGGGTCGTTGCCCGCCCACGAAAAACGTGCTCCGGCGATTTCCGTGACGGCGAGGTCTTCGCGCGAACCGACCACGACCTCGTTGGTCGACTGCTTGACGGTGACAACGAATCGAGGACGACCGTCGGCGGCGGGAACCCCAAGGTTCAGTCCCTTGCGCTGACCGACCGTGTACGCCAGAGCCCCGTCGTGTTGGCCGACAACGGTCCCGCTGGTGTCGACGATGTCGCCGGGTTCCATCGGGATGCGTTCGGCGAGCCAGTCGCGGGTGTCGCCGTCGGGGATAAAGCAGATGTCGTGACTGTCGGGCTTGTTCGCAACGGAGAGTCCACGACGTTCAGCTTCGGCGCGGACGAGGTCTTTCGACGGGGTGTCGCCGAGCGGGAACATCGCATGGCGTAACTGCTCGGTGGTCAATACGCCGAGCACGTATGACTGATCTTTCGCCCACGCGCTCGCGCGGTGCAGTTCGGGTGAACCGTCCGCAGCCCACTCAACGTTCGCGTAGTGCCCTGTTGCGACCGCATCGAAACCCAGCTCGATGGCACGATCAAGAAGCGCCGCGAACTTGATGCGTTCGTTGCAACGCATGCACGGGTTGGGTGTGCGACCGGCGGAGTATTCGGCGATGAAGTCGTCGACGACCGCCTCGGTGAATTGTTCGCTGAAGTCCCACACATAGAACGGGATGCCGAGCAGACCGGCGGCACGACGAGCGTCGAGCGAGTCCTCGATCGTGCAACACCCGCGCGAGCCGGAGCGGAACAGGCCTGGCATTCGCGAAAGTGCAAGATGCACGCCGGTGACGTCGTGGCCGGCCTCAACCGCGCGGGCAGCGGCAACCGCGGAGTCGACTCCGCCGCTCATCGCCGCCAATACCTTCACTTGTTAAGACTACCTACCCCTTCCGCCCATGCGTTTTTTCACACAAATCACCGTTTTGGGACGAATTCGAGTGTTTTCGGGTCAGATGTGTGCCAAATTGCACGTCGGCTCCCCAAACGTGTGAAAAACCGATGGGGTTTAGTGGGTTGTGCGGGCGATGATCCCCGGCAACACCTCGAGCAGCGCATCCACGTCGGCGGTAGTCGTGCGTGGACCGACGGTGAATCGCAGTGGACCTTCACCGTCGTCAACACCCATCGCGTGGAGGACGTGCGACGGAGCAGTGACACCCGCTTGGCAGGCTGATCCAGCGCTGACCGCGTGACCGGCTTCGTCCAGCAGGAACAGCGCAGATACTGAGTCGAGACCAGGAACGGTGATGTGCAGGTTTGACGGCGAGCGGCGAGTCGGGTGGCCACGCAGGATTGCCTGAGGCACCTCGGCCACGAGCCCCTCGCGCAAACGCCCGGTCATATCCCGCATGTGAGCAGTTGAGCGGTCCATGTCGGCGGTGGCGAGACGCGCCGCGACACCGGCCGCGTACACGCCGGCGACATCGAGCGAACCGCTGCGGAGCCGTTGCTGCGATCCGCCATGGATGCTGGGCACGATGTTCCAACCGCGCGCGACCGCGAGCGCCCCGACGGAAACGGGCCCGCCGATTTTGTGGGCGGAGACGGATAGCGCGGCGAGTCCCGACGCGGCGAAATCGATGGGAACGTGCCCCCATGCGGCGACCGCGTCCATGTGAACGGGCACGTCGTGTTCGCGTGCGGCGGCGACGATGGCATCGACATCGTTGATTGTTCCCACTTCGTTGTTGACCCACAGGGTGGTGAACACAGCGACGTCGCTTCCGAGTTTTGCGCGCAGGTCGTCGATGTCGACGGCACCGTTCGGGTCAACTGCGACGTACTCGACTGTTGCACCTTCACTGTCCGCCAACCATTGGACTGCATCGAGTGCTGCGTGATGTTCCGCTCGGGTGGTGAGAATTCGCGGGCGAGACGCGTCCTTGTTGCGCCCCCAGTAAAGACCCTTGATGGCGAGGTTGATGGCTTCGGTTCCCGAGCCCGTCATGGTCACGTCGAACGGTGTCGCGCCGATCGATTTCGCGACGGCTTCACGCCCTTCCTCCCACAACAGCCGCGAGTGTTGACCGTCTCGGTGAACGGCCGAGGCATTTCCGCGCTGTTTGACGGCGAACGTCCACGCCTCAATGACCTCGTCGGACATCGGCGCGGTTGCCGCACAATCGAAATACGCCATGGAAACTCCTCACTGAGTACCCTAGAACACGTGCCTTCGAGTGAGTCGATTTTTGACATCGGGTATCGGCGCACCGAGACCGGAGGCATGATTCGGGTCTGGAGTGCGAACGCGACCACGATGTCGTTGACCGTGTGGTCCGAGAAGGACCCGGAATGGCCGGACGAATCACTGACGATGTCGGCGGGTGACGACCACGTTTGGTCGGTCGAGTCGGAACTTCTTGTCCCTGGCGCGCTGTATTCAATTCACGCGGGCGGCCCTGAAGGTCCGAACCACGTGTTCGACCCCGAGAACGCTCTCCTCGACCCGTATGCGCGTGGCGTGGTCCGCACCGACTCGGGCGATTTCCGCAGCGTCATCGTCGACGGCACTTTCGATTGGGGCGGTGTTGAAAAACCCCACACTCCTCTTTCCGAGACGGTGATTTACGAGGCGCACGCGAAGGGCCTCACCGCACTGCACCCCGACATTCCTGAACATCTGCGCGGAACCTACGCCGGAATCGCACACCCGGCGACGATCAACCACCTGAAGTCTCTGGGCGTCACCGCGATCGAGTTGTTGCCTGTTCATCACTTCATTTCCGAGGAACGACTGCGCAAGCAGGGGCTCGACAACTATTGGGGTTACAACTCGCTCGCGTACTTCGCTCCGCATCCGGCGTATGCGACTCGAGAGTCGATTGCGGCCGGGCGCGACGCCGTTCTCACCGAGTTCAAAGGCATGGTTCGGCTGCTGCACGAAGCGGGCATCGAGGTCATCCTCGACGTCGTCTACAACCACACCGCTGAGGGCGGATTCGGCGGACCGTCGCTGTCGTTCCGCGGTCTGGACAACGCGAATTATTACCGCCAGACGGAATTGGGCGAATACATCGACACCACGGGGTGTTCGAACACGCTCAACACTTCGGTGCCGGCGGTCGCGCAACTCGTCGTCGATTCGCTGCGATTCTGGGCGGACGAGTGCCAGGTGGACGGCTTCCGATTCGACCTGATGGCAAGCCTCGGCCGCGGCGCAAACCACGAGTTCTCGCCCGAACACCCGCTGCTACACGCGATCGTGAGTGACCCCGTGCTGTCGACCACCAAGCTCATCGCCGAACCCTGGGACACGGGGATGGGCGGCTGGCAGGTCGGAAACTTCCCCGCCGGATACCAGGAATGGAACGACGGATACCGTGACACCGTCCGCGAATTTTGGCTGCACGACATCGCCGAGGCGCGCGCGTGGACTGTCACGCCGCAGGGCGTCGGCAAGTTGGCGTCGGCATTGTCGGGTTCGGTCGGCACGTTCGGCGCCGAGCGTTCACCACTCGCGAGTGTGAACTTCATCACCGCGCACGACGGCTTCACTCTCGCCGATCTCGTCTCGTTCGACCAGAAACACAACAAGGCGAACGGCGAAGACAATCGCGACGGGACAGACCACAACATTTCGTTCAACTTCGGTCACGAGGGGTTCTCGCACGAAGAGAGCGTCATTGTTGACCGTCGACGCGCGATGCGGTCGCTGCTGGGGACCCTGTTCACCTCGGCCGGCATCCCGATGCTGACCGCCGGCGACGAGATGGGTCGAACCCAACACGGCAACAACAACGCGTATTGTCACGATTCGGCTTTGACCTGGGTGAGCTGGGACCTGGCTGATTGGCAGCAGGCGCACCTCGAGTCCACAACACGACTGCTGCAGATTCGTCGCGACAATCCGGCGCTTCGCCCGGAAGGCGGCATTTTCCCGTCTATGGAAATTTCGCCGGCGGGGCGACCGCGCCAGGCCCGCACTCCCAAGGATGCGTGGACCGTCGACTGGTATGCCGAAGACGGAACGTTGATGACCTTCGACAATTGGACGGATTCGACCGAACGAACGCTGCAGTACTTGGCCGGAACGCCGGCGGTTGAGTCGGAGCGCAATCGCGTTCTCGTTCTTATTCACGGACTCGAAAATTCGGTCGAGGTGTCATTGCCGAAGCGCACCGACGTCAACGAATACGAAATCCTGTGGGATTCGTCCCACGCTGCGGCTCCCGCCAGCCGAACGTATTCACCGGGAGAAGTCCTCGCAATCGGACCGACCACGGTGATGATTTTCGCCGTCCGCTAACGCCGACGGCCCGCCGAGTAGTTGGCCCTAGGAACTACTCGGCGAGACCGGCGACAAGCCCGAGTTCGGCGGGAGACGCCAATAGCGGGTTGTTCGGAAGGACGCGAACGGTGTACCCGAAGGAACCGGCGCGCGTGAGCGGAATTTCGCCAACATACTGCGCCGGCTTTCCGTCTTCGTGCGAATCGAAATTCAGTGTCTCGACCGACTGGACAGTGAAGTCCGTATCGCCGGGCGAACGACCCGACACGATCTGGACAACGAGGTCGCTCGGGGCGATGCCGTCGATTTCGACCTGCGCGCGAATCGAGAGTGTGTCGCCGACCTGCGGCTCTTCCACCCCGCCCGATTCGACGTGAGTGACGTGCACCTTGTGCCAATTTGACGATATTGACGCGACCCACGCCGCGAGTTCGCGGGCGGCTGCATAGGAGTTCTCCGCAAACGCTCGCGCCGAGTTCGCGGCGGGAACGTACAAGCGGTTGACGTACTCGGACACCATGCGATCGGCGCTGAGCTCGGGCGACAGTGTCGCCAGTGTGTGGCGGACCTTCTGCAACCAGTGGGTCGGCAACCCGTTTTTGTCGCGCTCGTAGAACGTCGCCGCTACCTGGTTTTCGATGAGGTCGTAGAGCGCCTCGGCTTCAAGCGCATCGCGCTCGGCGTCATCGCCGGCGGAGTCGGCGGTCGGGATTGCCCACCCGTTCTGACCGTCGAAGTACTCGTTCCACCACCCGTCAAGAATCGACAGGTTGAGCGACCCGTTGAGGGCAGCCTTCATCCCCGACGTTCCGCAGGCCTCGAGCGGGCGAAGCGGGTTGTTGAGCCACACGTCGGTGCCCGGGTACAGGTGACGCGCCATCGCCATGTCGTAGTTCGGCAGGAACACGATGTGTTCGCGGACCTCGGGGTCCTGGCTGAAGTGCACGAGCTTCTGAATCAGCGCCTTGCCCTGGTCGTCCGCGGGGTGCGACTTTCCGGCGATGACGAACTGGACCGGACGATCGGGGTTCGTGAGGATGCGTTTGAGTCGCTCGGGGTTCGACAGCATCAACGTGAGTCGCTTGTACGTCGGCACGCGGCGAGCAAACCCGATGGTCAGCGCATCGGGGTTGAGCAGGTAGTCGTACCAGGTGGGGACTGGTGAACCGGGGTTCTCTTCGGTAAACGACGCGATGGCACGGGCGCGAGCGTCCTGTACCAGCTTTGCGCGCATGTCGTTGCGAACCGTCCACAGGTCCGCATCGCTGAGCGCGTCACTCGTCCAATCGACCGTGGTGGTGTCCATTGTTCCGAAGACGCGCTCGGCGAGCGCCATCATGCGAACGTCTGTCCACGTTGCCGCGTGTACACCGTTGGTGACCGACGTGATCGGCACCTCTTCGGTGTCCATGCCGGGCCAGAGTTCGCCAAACATTCCACGGGATACCTCGCCGTGAAGTTGCGAGACGCCGTTCGCGCGCTGCGCGAGTCGGAGTCCCATGTGGGCCATGTTGAAGATTTCGGGGTCGTCGTTTTCGAGTCCGAGGCTCTTGATGTCGGCGATCTCGACGCCGGGAAGCAGGTCTGTGGAAAAGTAACGGTCGATGTATTCCATCGGGAATCGGTCGATACCGGCGGGGACGGGCGTGTGTGTGGTGAATACGGTTCCCGCACGAACGACACGGAGCGCCTCTGCGAAGGTGAGGCCTTCGGCGAGAAGTCCCGCGATGCGCTCGACTCCGAGGAATCCGGCGTGACCTTCGTTGGTGTGGTACACCTCGGGCGCGGGTGCGCCAGTGAGCCGCGTGTACGCCTTGATGGCGCGAACACCCCCGATTCCGAGGAGGAGCTCTTGCAGGAGTCGGTGCTCGCCGCCGCCGCCGTAGAGTCGGTCGGTGACGCCACGCAGGTCGTCGTCGTTGTCGTGGATGTCGGTGTCGAGAAGCAATTGGGTGACGCGACCGACGGACAACATCCACACTCGAGCGTGCATGACCTTGCCGGCGGGAAGCGCGAGCGAGACCAGCGCGGGGGCGCCGTCGGCTTCGCGCAGGAGCTTCATGGGCAAACCGTCGGGGTCGGAGACCGGGTACGTTTCGCGCTGCCATCCGTCACGACCGATCGCCTGGCGGAAATACCCCGCGCGGTAGTACAGCCCGATAGCGAGGAGCGGCACGCCGAGGTCGGACGCACTCTTGAGGTGATCGCCGGCGAGGATGCCGAGCCCACCCGAGTACTGCGGAAGCGCGGCGGCGATTCCGTATTCGGGCGAGAAGTACGCGATGGCCTTGGGTGCGTCGGCCAGTGACTGGTACCACCGTGGTTCGGTGAGGTACGTGTGCAGGTCAGCCGCGAGCGAGTTGGCGCGATCGATGAACGCCTGATCACGACCGAGTTCGTCGAGTCGTTCGGGCGTGACTTCACCGAGAAGTCCGACCGGATCGTGTCCGAGTGTGCGCCACACGCTGGGGTCGATGTCGCGGAAGAGGTCACGCGTCGGTTTGTGCCACGACCAGCGAAGGTTTGCTGCAAGCACGCCGACGGACTTCAGCGAGTCGGGCAGCACCGCGCGAACGGTGAATCGACGTACGGCCTTCATGAGTTCCTCCTGGCGAGCGGGTGCACCGTGTGCCAGCATAGGCGAATTTAACCGCCCAACCAACGCTCGATGTAAGCGTTTACACAATAGTAAATATTGGGAACTTTCAAAACCGAGCACTAGCCCCGCGAGTCTTTTTCGCGATAGGTTGAGCGTGTGACGACGGAACACACGCTTCACATCGGGCGCATCCCGATCCGACACCTGTACCCGACGCAACCCGAAGGGTTGTGGCCTGCGAAGGCTTACGTGGGTGAAGTTGTGCCGTTTGTCGCCACCATCTTCCGCGAAGGACATGACATCATCGGGGCTGACCTCGAATTGACGTCACCGGACGGAAAAACCGCCGTCTTCCCGTTCCCCCACCCCGACAACGGTGTCGACGAATGGCGAACGACCGCTCGCGTCACCCAGCAGGGCACGTGGTCGTGGCGAGTCCGCGCCTACGCCGACGATTGGGCGACGTGGTTGCACGCAGCCGACGTCAAGATTGCTGCGGGTGTCGACGTCGAACTCATGTTCCGGCTCGGACTCGGCTTGATTGAACGAGCACGTGCCGGCGTTCGCAAGTCTGCGAAGACCGCGCCGTTGGACGTCCTGGCGACCGCGTTTGCCGACAACAGCATCGACCCGGTGGAGCGAATCGCACTCGCCCACGCGGTAGCGGTCACCGATGCGCTCGGCGTGAACCGCCCGACCAGCCTCGAAACGTACTCGGCTCGCGTCCCGCTCCTCGTCGAACGCGAACGCGCCGGGTACGGCGCCTGGTATGAATTCTTCCCCCGCAGCGAAGGTGCCGTTCGCGCCGAGGACGGAACCGTCACCAGCGGAAATTTCGTCACCGCGCAGAAACGACTACCCCAGATCGCTGCGGACGGTTTCGACGTGCTGTACCTGCCGCCGATCCACCCGATCGGTCGCACCAACCGCAAGGGGCCGAACAACACTCTTGATGCATCCGCGACGGACCCGGGCTCGCCCTGGGCAATCGGCGCTGCCGCGGGTGGTCACGACGCAATTCACCCCGACCTCGGCACAGTCAAGGACTTCGAGGCGTTCGTCGCCGCAGCGAACAAACTTGGAATTGAAGTCGCACTTGACCTGGCGTTGCAGTGTTCGCCCGACCACCCGTGGGTGACAGAACACCCCGAGTGGTTCACGACGCTTCCCGATGGCACCATCGCGTACGCCGAGAACCCGCCGAAAAAGTACCAGGACATCTATCCGCTGAACTTCGACAACGACTTCGACGGACTCGCTGCTGAGGTGTTGCGCATCGTCGAACTGTGGATCTCGCGCGGAGTGAACATCTTCCGCGTCGACAACCCTCACACCAAGCCTGTTCACTTCTGGGAGTGGCTCATCGGTCGAGTCAACGCGAAGCACCCCGATGTGGTCTTCCTCGCCGAGGCGTTCACTCGTCCCGCGATGATGCACACCCTCGCTTCGGTCGGATTCCAACAGTCGTACACGTACTTCACGTGGCGCAACCACAAATGGGAGATCGCCGACTACCTCACCGAGGTGTCACAGAAAACCGCCGCGTTCTTCCGACCTAATTTCTTCGTCAACACCCCCGACATCCTCACCGAGTACCTGCAGTTCGGCGGAGTCGCAGGCTACAAGGTGCGTGCCGCACTCGCGTCGATGTCGGCACCGTCGTGGGGGATGTATGCAGGGTTCGAGTTGATCGAGAACGTTGCTCGTCCCGGCAGTGAAGAGAACATCGACAACGAAAAGTACGAATACAAGTTCCGCGACTTCGAGGGCGCTCGAAAGAGCGGCCGATCGATCGCGGCGTACATCGGGAAGCTCAACGCGATTCGCCGAGCTCACCCCGCTCTGCAACAACTTCGCAACATTCAGTTGCAACACGTCGACGACGACGCGATCCTCGCGTTCTCGAAGTTCCTGCCCGGAACGCAGACGGACAGCGGCAAGCCCGACGGGGTCATCGTCATCATCAACACCGACCCGCACGCGGTTCGTGAATCCACCATCCGACTCAACATGGAACTGTTCGGCCTGCCGAACGGAACCCAGTTCGAGGTCACCGAATTGATCACCGGCACCACGTACACGTGGAGTAACGACAACTTCATCCGACTCGACTCGTTCACCGAACCGGCACAGATTCTCGCAGTCACCTACCCGAAGGGACTGTCGGCGTGAGCAACTCCCCCTCCGAACTGCACCGCGACCACGTCCTTGCTCTCGTTGAGGGACGCCACCCCGACCCGCACACCGACCTCGGCCATCACGTCGAGGGCGATGGCGTCACGTATCGCGTGATTAGACCACTTGCCACCGCCGTCACGATTGAGCGCGGTGACGGCACGAAGGTTCCGCTCGAACACCACAGCAACGGGTTGTGGCACGGCTGGACTAAGGGAAAAACAGTCGCGTACACAGTCCGCGCCGAATACGACGGCTCGCCCGACTTTGTTTCAGACGACCCGTACCGATTCAGCCCGACCCTCGGCGAACAGGACCTCTACCTGTGGGGCGAGGGTCGTCACGAACAAATCTGGAAGGCTCTCGGCAGCCACTACATCGAGCACGAAAGTGTGCGCGGTGTCGCGTTCTCGGTGTGGGCACCTCGCGCGCAGGCAGTCCGCGTCGTCGGCGACTTCAACAACTGGAATGGACCGACGAGCGCGATGCGTCGCATCGGCACCAACGGATTGTGGGAGATCTTCTTACCCGGCGTTTCGCCGAACAACGCGTACAAGTTTGAGATCCGCACCGCCGCGGGCGAGTGGGTGACCCGCGCCGACCCGTTCGCGCAATACACCGAAGTTCCGCCGTCGACCGCGTCGAAGACCGTCGAGTCGCAGTTCGAGTGGACCGACTCCACGTGGATGACCGCTCGCGCGAATTCGAACCCGCACAACGGTCCGATGTCGGTGTACGAGATGCACCTCGGATCGTGGCGACCCGGCCACGGGTATCGCGACATCGCCGAACAACTCATCGGTTAC
>JBEGTE010000011.1:0-17033 GCA_041179605.1 Actinomycetota bacterium
GATGCGCGTCCACGCGGTCGGGCCGAAGTGGCTCGACAGTTCGCTGGGGCGGATCTCGCCGTTTTCACCCTTGCCGTCGCGGAAGATGTAGCGGTCGCGCTCGGGCGAACCGGGGGCTGCCTTGAGCGCTTCCTGGAACCACTTGTGTCCCGAGCCGCTGTGGTTGGGGACGATATCAACGATGAGTCGGATGTCCGCCTTGTGCAGTTCGTCGACGAGCTCGTCGAACTCCTCCAGCGTTCCGATGCGGGGGTCGATATCGCGGTAGTCGTCAACGTCGTATCCGCCGTCGGCGAGCGCCGAGGGGTAGAACGGGCTCATCCACACCGCGTCGATTCCGAGCGATGCGAGGTACGGAACCTTGGAGATGATTCCGCGGAGGTCGCCGATTCCGTCACCGTTGGCGTCCTTGAACGAGCGGGGATAGATCTGGTACACAACGGCCTGACGCCACCAGTTGGCGTCGCCCTTGAGGAACGTGAAATCGGACATGCAAAATCCCTTGAGTGGTGGTGGATGTGCGCGGGAGCTGGCGCAACCTCACGATTCTATCGAAGCGAAGGCTGGGGGTTCCGAAGGTCAACCGCTCGCGCCACGATCGCCATGAGCGCATTGGCGACGAGTCCCGCGAGTGCGACGGGCAAGAACTTATCGGGCGTCAGAATCGCGAAACCGAAGAAGTCACTGAATACAGGAATGAGGAAGATGCCGACAGCCATGACGACCATCGCCGCGAGAATTCCGAGTCGAGCGGGCGACAACGGGAACGACAGCGTGGTCAACACCCACAGCCCGGTCATGCCCAACAGCAGAGCGATGGCGGTTTGTGATTCGGCGAGTTCCCACGTCCCGTTCGCTCGAATCATGAAATCAACGGCGAGGACGGCGCCCGCGGTGATGACGCCGGCGGGAATACAGAACATCAGCGCCCGACGCAGGAACCCGGGGTGATACCGGCGCGCGTTGGGAAGCAGCGCGAGGAGGAAGGCCGGAACACCGATGGTAAACGAGTCGATTGCCGAGAGTTGACGCGGGGCGAACGGGAACGAAATCAGCAACAGCCCGAAGACCGCTGCAAGAATCATCGCCCACACTGTTTTTGTCAGGAACAGCCGGGACAGCCTCTCGATGTTCGCGATGACCTTGCGCCCTTCGTCGACGACACCGGGCAGGGAGGAGAACCGTCCGTCAAGCAGGATGAGGTTGGAGACCGCCTTGGTCGCGGCAGACCCGGACCCCATCGCGATTCCCAGGTCTGCGTGCTTCAGCGCAAGCGCATCGTTGACGCCGTCCCCCACCATCGCGACGACGTGACCGCGTGATTGAAGAGCCGCCATCATGTGCTTCTTTTGTTCGGGAGTGACTCGACCAAACACTCGATGCGTTTCGAGGATGTCGGCTAGTTCATCGATGTCCGTAGGCAGCGTACGTGCGTCGATTGCCTCGCCGACCTCGAGCCCCGCGCGACGAGCAACCGCAGCTACCGTCGCAGGGTTGTCCCCCGAGATGATTCGGATGTCCACACCTTGCTGGTGGAAATAGTCGAGCGTCTCGCGGGCGTCGCCGCGGACCTTCTCGCTGAAGGTCACAAGTGCAACGGGTTGCAGGTCGTCGGGCAAAGTTGACTCGGTCGCGGTTCCCCCGACCGACACCGCGAGCGCGAGCGTGCGAAGTCCGTCCTCGGCGAATTCCATCGCCCGACTTCGTGCGATGGCGTGCGCCTGTGACGAGTCGAGCACGATGTCCGGAGCCCCAAACACCCAGGTGTCACGGCCGACTGTGATGGACGACCATTTACGAACAGACGAGAACGTGACGGATCCGTCGACGGGCACGGGGATGTGGTCGAAGGCCGGGCGAAGCGCGGAAGCGGTCGCGTTGGCGTTGACGTCATGGGCGAACAGTCCCAACACGACCATCGCCGACTGCGACCCGACCGGCGGAGCCTGAATCTCGTGGAAAGCGTCGAACGCAATGTCACCGTCGGTGATCGTCCCCGTCTTGTCGCAACAGAGGACATCCACGCGGGCCAGCCCCTCGACTGAGTAGAGCTCTTGCAACAAGACACGCCTGCGGGTCAACTTCACGGCGGCGAGAGCGAATGCGATGGAGGTGATCAACACGAGACCCTGCGGGACCATCGCGACGATGGACGACGTCGACTTGACGACAACATCGGTCCAGCCCGGTCCCGACACGTTGCCCCACCCGCCGACGGTCTGCACTTGACCGTTGACGACAATCAGCATCAGCGGGATGAGAGCCCAGGTGATCCACCTGATGAGCCGATTCAGCGCGTTACGCAGTTCGCTGTTGACGAGCGAGAACCGTCTAGCTTCGACGGTGATGCGGTTCGCATAGGTGTCGAGTCCGACGGCGGTCACGCGCACGAGCGCATTCCCCGCGATAACGCCACAACCGGACAAGACCGTGTCGTCTGCCCGCTTCACCACAGGCTCGGATTCGCCCGTCAGCAACGACTCGTCGACTTCCAGTCCCGTCGACTCGAGAACGGTTCCGTCGGCAAGAATCTGGTCGCCTGCTCGAAGTTCGAGCAGGTCGTCGAGAACGACAAGTTCCAACCGGATGTCGACGGTTTCACCGTTTCGACGAACGCGGGCGAGCGGTTGATTGAGGAGTGCGAGCCGATCGAGCGTGCGCTTGGCGTGAATTTCTTGAATGATCCCAATCAGGAGGTTCGCGATCAGGGCGAACCCGAACAACGAGTCCTTCCACTGCCCGAAAATCAAAAGCAAAATGAAACTTCCTCCGACAACCCCGTTGAACAGGTTGACGATGTTCCCGCGAAGGATGCTCGCCAGACTCCGACTCGAATCCATCTTTTGCGTGTTGACAAGCCCCGCGGCGAGCCGGTCATTGACGTCGGCCGTCGTCAGTCCATCCACGGGGTAACTCACCCCTCCACGCTAGTCGGCTACGCAGCCGCCTACACGAGGATTTCGCGGACGATCATCATCGCGCGATCGAGCGCGGTCTCGACTTTTGCCCCTTCGACGGCCTGTATGCGCGACACTTCGTTGGTCACCTGCGCGACGAGTGCCGAGACGATTGCGGCCTTTGTCCTGTTTTCGGGGGTGTCCCCCAGCCAGGCGATGACGGCCCTGTTCATCCACGCCGTCGATTGGTCCTTGATGTAAGCGAGCGCTTCTGGGCGAAGTCGCGCGTTCATGACGTTCGGCCCGTTGACCACGTCGAAGGCACTGGAGTTGGTGAGGTGCTGAAGCTCGACGACGACGGACATCATCGCGTTGAGGATTGGCTCCCCGACCGGGCGCGCGATGAGCCGACTGGTGAACTCCTCCATGTAGTTGTCAAAGCCGGGGAACAGGAGAGCCTCTTTGCCGGAGACGTGGTTGAACAACGTACGTCGAGAGATTCCGGCCTTTTCCGCGATGGCGCTCATTGTGGTTGCGTCATAACCGTCGCGTTCAAATAGATCCCAGGCGGCACGGATGAGTGCGTCCGCGTCGATGACGGGTTTGCGGCCAACTCGGCCTACCGGGACTGCTGTACTCATACGTCTTAGGTTAACTCAATTTGACTAATTTTTGCACCAATGCAATACTTACTTACACTAGTGCAATAATTACACGCGTTGACAGGATCACGATGTCGCAACTTCTCTACCGTCTTGGACAATTCGCCGCACGCCGCGCATGGCTCGTACTGGTGGGATGGCTGACCATCTTCGGTATCGCTGGGGCGCTCGCGGCAACATCGGGTGGTGTCTTCACTACCGCGATGACCATTGATGGCGTTCCGGCTCAGAAGACCATCGACAAGCTGCAATCGTCCTTCCCCGACGCGAGCCGCGGAACGGGACAGGTCATCTTCCACACTGCAAACGGCAAAGCATTTACCGAAGCGGAAAAGGCCGCCATCGCGAAGGCACTCGAGAGAGTGAACGGTCTGCCCGCGGTCAGCGAAACCATCAACCCATTTACCGCACAGGCCGACCTCAACGACAGGCGTGATGAACTCGCGCAGGCCCCCGACACGATCGCGGCGGCGCAGGCGAAGATTGATAAGGGTCGCGCTGACATTGCGTCCGGTCGCAAAGAGCTGAGCCAGGCGAAGCGCGATCTCGACAAGGGTGTCACCGAACTTGCCGCCAACGAAAAGAAGCTTCTCGACGGCGAAAAGCAGCTGACGGCCAGCGAGCGTGATGCTCTCGGCATGAAAGACCACCTCACGAGTCAGTTGACGACGCTGCAGGCGCAGCTGGCGCAGGTCCAGTACGCGTTCGACAACGGATTGGCGACCGCCGACGATCTCGCAGCGGTCCAGCAGGGTGTTGCTCAGGTCGAGGCAGGACTTTCGCAGGTCAATGCGGGGCTCGATGTCATCGCTGGCAAGAAGGCCGAAATCGCCTCCGGTAAGAAGGCAATCCAAGAGGGCTGGTGGCAGATCGAGGTCGGCCGCAAGAAGATCACCAAGGGCGAAAAGGACCTCGTCGCCGCAGTCCAGAAGTTGGACGACGGTCAGGCCGAACTTGACCTCAAGGCCGCCGACATTGCGCCTGCACAGACTCTCATCAACGCCGCCAAGGACTTCCGACTCGTGTCGAGTGACGGTGGAACTGCCATCGGTACGATTCTGTTCGACACCCCCATCACGAAGGTCGAAGCGGCCAACCGCACCAACGTCGCAGCTGACCTGATGGCGATCCAGACGACCAATCTTCAGGTCGAGGTGTCGCAAGACCTATTGCGTTCACTTGACTCGTTGCTGGGTCCTGGTGAGCTGATCGGACTCGGAGTTGCGGCGGTCACGCTGTTCCTCATGCTCGGCACCCTCATCGGAGCAGGTCTTCCGGTTTTCGGTGCCCTCATTGGCGTTGGAATCTCTGGCGCAATTACCTTTGCGCTCTCGGCCGTCTTCGAATTCACATCGACGACTCCAATCCTCGGTGTCATGCTCGGCCTCGCTGTCGGTATCGACTACGCACTGTTCATCCTCAACCGCCATCGCCGACAGGTGAAGGCCGGCATGTCCGTCGCAGATTCGGTTGCCTTGTCGAACGGCACGTCGGGAAACTCGGTGGTGTTTGCGGGACTGACCGTTGTTATCGCACTCGCGGCCCTCAACCTCACCGGTATCGGCTTCCTCGGCGTCATGGGAACGATGGGCGCAATGGCGATTGTGTTCGCCATCCTCATCGCAGTCACCTTGACTCCCGCGTTGCTGTCGCGAATCGGAATGAAGATCCTGTCCCGAAAGGAACGTCAGGCCCTCGCCAACCGCACGGGCAGCGGCGAGGCGGCTCCCGTCGTTCGCACCGATCCCGTCATTGCAACCAAACGTCCGTGGCTTACAGTTGCGGCAACCGTCAGCCTTCTTGCCATCGCCGCCATCCCGTTCGGCAGCATGCGCCTCGGACTTCCCGACGGTAAATCCGAACCGCTTGATTCTGCGGGATACCAGTCCTATGCGCTCACCGCGAAGGCGTTCGGAGAAGGCGTCAACGGCGCTCTCATCGTTGTATCCGAATCACCGAAGGCGATCTCGAAAGACGACGAGGTGTCATTCCAGGCTTCCGTCGTCGAGAGACTGATGACAGTCGACAACGTCGAGGTTGTCGTGCCCGGAGGAATTTCTGACGATCGCAAGTCCGTCGTGTTCCGAGTCATCCCGGCTGAAGGACCAAACTCTGAGTCGACCGCGAAGGTGGTGACTGATCTCCGTGCGTTGGACGCAAAGATTCTCGCTGCCACTGGCGCGCACATCGAGGTGACGGGACTTGCCGCTATCAACATTGATGTTTCGAACAAGTTGGGTGAATCGCTTCCCCTGTACCTCATCACGGTGATCGGGCTGTCGCTGATACTCATGATGTTGGTGTTCCGCTCGGTCGCGGTGCCCGTCATCGCAAGCCTCGGCTTCTTGCTCACGGTATTCGCGACCCTCGGGGCGACCGTCGCGGTCTTCCAGTGGGGATGGTTGGGTCAGCTGTTCGACATTCATGACCCCGCGCCAATCCTGTCGTTCCTACCGACCATCCTGATTGGAATCCTGTTCGGACTCGCGATGGACTACCAGCTCTTCCTCGCATCCGGAATGCGCGAGGCGTTCGTCCACGGCAAGTCAGCTAAGGATTCGGTGAACTTCGGAATTCACCTGAGCCGCTCGGTCGTCATCGCCGCCGCCATCATCATGATCTCGGTGTTCGGTGGATTCATCTTCAGTCACACGATGATGATCCGACCTGTCGGATTCGGCCTCGCTGTCGGTGTTCTGATCGACGCGTTCGTCGTGCGATTGATGCTCGTCCCCGCAGCACTGACGCTCTTGGGCGACAAGGCGTGGTGGTTGCCGAAGTGGCTTGACCGCTTATTGCCGGACGTCGACGTCGAAGGCGCCAAGCTCGAAGGACGGCTCGCTCACTAGCCGTTCAGGCTACGCCTTTGCTGCGGACTTCGCCGTGCGCTCTGGGCGTGCGCCCAAGTTGAATGTGGATGCGAACCCCAGCAGAAGGAAACCGACTGCAGACCAGGCTGCCCACTTCGCACCATCAGTGAATGCGTCACCGGCGTCAGCTTGAATCGCATCGGCTACGTCCTGTGGCACGCGGTTTGAGACGAGAGCATCTGCGATTCCGGGAATTGCCGCGCCCGCCGAATCAACCACCGCGTCTACAATCACCGACTGCTGATCTGCGGGAATTTCTGTGTCGGACAATTTAGCTTCGAGCGACACCTGGGTTCCCGTGAAGAGCAGAGTCCCGAGTACAGCGATTCCCATTGCCGAACCGATCTGGCGGACCGTCGACTGCGAACCGGAAGCCTGACCGATTTGCTGCGGCGGAACTTCGACCATGATGACGCCCGTCAACTGTGCGGTAGCAAGCCCGATTCCAATTCCGTAGACGAACAGGAACGGTGCGAGCACCGCCCATCCCGCCTCGGGCGACGCGAACAGGGCGACACCCAGGACACCGGTGACTTCGAGGCCCACCCCGATTTGAACTGCACGGGCCGCGGGAAGTCGTCCGCTAAGTGCGCCACCAATTCCCGATGCGAGGAACGCACCACCCGCGAGCCAAAGCAAAACAAGTCCCGACGAGATCGGGCTGAGCCCGATGACGTTTTGTAGCCACAACGGTATTGCGAAGAGGATTCCGAATTCGCCCATCGAAATGATGGCGGCGGCGATTGATCCGTTGCGGAACGACGCAATGTGGAACAGCTGCAAATCGAGCAAAACGTTCTTGTGTGCGCGTTCGCGGCGCTTTTCCCAGATCACGAAAAGAATGGTCGACACGACGGCAATCGCGAAAGCGACGGGGATGACCGAGATTCCGGTCGTCGGCCACTTGAAGTCACCGATGGTGAATTGATTCTTGGTGTTGATGTCCCACCAGCCGTAAATGCGGCCTTCGATGAGCGAGAAGACGAACGTCGAGAACATGACAACCGAGATCGCGGCTCCGATGTAGTCGATGCCTCCGGCGCGTTGCGCAACCTTTGATTCGGCGATGTAGATCGCAAGGCCGACCAGGATGATTGCCCCGAGGGGCGCGTTGATGAAAAACGCCCAGCGCCACGAGAAGTCGGTCGCGAGCCAGCCGCCAAGCACCGGACCGACAGCGACCATTCCACCGATCGTGGAACCCCAGATGGCGAACGCGATGCCGCGCTCTTTGCCCTGAAAGTTCGCGTTGACGAGCGACAGGGTGGTCGGCAAGACCATCGCGCCACCGATCCCTTGAATCACGCGGGCCAGAATCAAAATTTCGGCAGAGTCCGTGAGTCCAGCCCACATCGACGACAATACGAAGATCGTGATACCGATCATGAGCAACAGCTTGCGTCCAATTCGGTCGGCCAACGAACCCCACACCAGAAGCAGCGACGCAAAGACGAGGACGTAACTCTCTTGAACCCACTGCACCTCGGTCGACGACAAATTCAAGTCAGAAATCAGCGACGGAAAAATCGTGTTGACAATCGTTCCGTCAATGATGACCAACGAGATGGACATCGACACGAAAATGAGGCCGATCCAGCGGTTGCGCGACGTTGGCACTTTTCTCAATTCTGTAGGAGTGAGTCTTCTTCTCGAAGTTTAGCCCCGACGACAGGTCACGAAACCGCGCGTTTCACCAGTTCAGTGATGCGCTTCTCCACCGCGGGGGTGATTTCGAGCAAGGCGAAGCCCGTCGGCCACATCGGCCCGTCATCCAGTTGCGCGGCAACGTCAAATCCAAACGTGCAGTACCGAACCTTGAACTTCCCGGCGGCCTGGAAGAAACAGATGTTTTTCCCATCCTTGAAGAAGGCCGGCATTCCGTACCACGTCTTCGGCGCAAGCTCGGGGGCCGCTGCCATCACGATCTCGTACACCCGACGGCCAAGTTCGCGATCCTCCGGCGCCATCGATTCAATGTTGTCGAGGACCTCTTGCTTGTGTTCCTCCGGCGTGAACTTGCGGCGTCGTTCCGCCGCAGCCGCTCGCATCGCAGCCTTTTCCTCTTTGCTAAACCCATCAGTCATGGTCGTATTGCCCTTTCACAACGAAATAGGAGCCGCGTATCTCTCCGGCCAGCTTCGACTTTTGACGGACAAACTTGAATTTCGGGGCGAGCTCGTCGGGGATGTCCATCCCCATACACAACTTGAATCCGACGGCACGTTTCCCGCCATCAGCGAGTGTGTAGAGAACATTAACCGCGAGTCCACTGTCGTAGAAAACGTGCGTCCAACGGATTCCGTCAACGAACAATTCAGCGACCTCAAGAGGCGTGGCGGCAAATTGGATGTCTCGTTCGGCGAGCACTCGGTTTACATACTCGACCAACTCGGGTCGATCGGCCGCCCTGTCCGTTGCGAACTCGGCCTGGTACTTGTTCGAGAAGTATCGCGCTTCGTTTGCTCGGAGTCCGGCTAGCGCCTCCGCGTGCGAGGAGGACTCGAGTCCCGCGGTGGAAACGTTCACAAAGTCGATGGGGGTAGACACGGCTCAAGCCTATTGTTTGAGTTAGTTGACGGCTTTCGGGTCCATCCAAAACAGATCCCAGAGGTGACCGTCGAGGTCCTCAAATCCCCAACTAAACATGAAGCCGAGGTCTTCGGGTTCGTTGACCTGTCGTGCACCGTTGGCGAGCGCCCTTTCCGTGAGTTCGCGCACCTGCTCGGGCGATTCGAGGCCGAACCCAAAGATGGCCTCCGCAACGTTCGTAGGCGCTACAGGCTTGTCAATAAATCCCTCGAACTTCGCGTGCTCGACGAGCATGACGTAGATGTTCTCGCCGACGAGCATGCAGGTCGACTGTTCATCCGTGAACTGCGCGTTGAACTCGAAGCCGAGTGCGGTGAAGAACTCGACGGATCGCGTGAGCGACTTAACGGGCAGGTTGATGAACGACGACGTGATCATGCGGTCACCGCGAACCAACGCGACTCGTTGTCCTGGAAAGCGAAGGCCATGACGCCGGAGTGCTCCCCGGGCTCGGTTGCCTCTACGCCGTTCGCGACCAACTCGGCTCGTTTTGCGTCAAGGTCGTCGACGCGGAACGCGATGGACGGCGTTGCGAGGTCGAGTCCGTCCGGGTTTTCCTTCATCAGCGCAAGCGGTACAAGTTCGAACGCGAAGTCTTGGTTTGCGAAACCGACTTCGACGACAGCAAGTTCGCCGGCCATCTTTCGATCCTTTTCGACCATTCCGACCTTTTCGGTCCAGAATGTCAAGCACTCTTCTGGGTTTGTGACGTACAAGACGACATATCCAACTCGCATGCTTTTCTCCCACTTTCGAGTGCTCTTCACACTGTACTCGCTCACGACAAAGCCCCCGATCTCTCTGGGCTGTCAACTGTCGGGACCAGTTCTCGGTCGGATTGCTCCGCAGTGGAGAGTGGTTCGAAGACTTTTTCCAACGTCTCGTTACAGTTCCTGCGTCAGGATTGTTTGAACAATGGCGCCGAACAACTTCTTCTTTGCCTTATCGCTGGCTGAAACGAAACCTTCGACCCCAACTATCGCGTGCGTGAAGGTATAACCAGCCATCAGCGAACTCAACATCACTGCCCTGAGCTCCTTTTGCTCAACGTGCAAACAGCTGACGATTGGGAGGAGTAAATTCTCCAGATAGAACTCGCGAAACATTTCAGCAGCCTCTGGTTCAGAGGCACTTGCGCGAATTACGCCAACCAAGGTTTGAAGCGATCCCGACTTTTGCGCAAGCCAAATCACATCTGCGATTCTTTTTCCCCAATTGTCTTTCGGGGACAGCTTGAGCAACGTTATGGCGGCACCTACTTCTTTCGGAACTTTGACAGTTGCCATGAACAGTCGCTGCTTGCTGCCAAAGTAATGCATCACAAGTTTCGGGTCGACCTGGGCCGATTCAGCCACAAGCCTGATCGTGGTCTTGTCATATCCCAGATCAGCAAACAGTTTGGACGCAGAAGTCAGAATTCGCAGTGCGCGATCGTTTGGTGAGGCTTTGGGGCGACCGGGCGACAACTTGATTACCATTTCCAAATTATTCCACGGATGTTGATTTTAATGTTATGTTTTCCTACAAAGATATTCAACAACTGTAGAAATAAAGGTCAATGATGCAAGAGTTACTGGTTGCCGCATTCACATTTGGAACTGCGATTTTCATCTTCTTGTCGATACTTGAAATCCCGGCATATCGACTCATTTTTGCGGGTAGTCGTCGTGCAATTTCCGACGAGTCACTCAGGTTTGTTCATCGCAATCTTCGGTTTATGACGTCCAAGCTGCCCGCATCAAACGGTGTCGTGATCCTGTCTGCTTTATCGCTGATGATTGGGCAAGGCCTGGATAGGTCGTGGGATGCTTGGTCTGCGGGCTTGCTTGCCTTTTATATTTCTGGACTGATGCTGATCGTTTTAATTCTGAAAAACCCAAAGACTGTTTTTTCTATCCGCCGCAACGATTCTGATTCAGCCGACATCGATTTGATCATTGATGACCTTCGAAAGGTAGGTCGCGATCACCACATAGGACTGGGCCTAAACCTCATTTCCTTGACCACACAACTACAAATCATCTGGAGTTAGCAAAATGTCGCAAAAAGTAAGCCCCATTGTTCTTCCAACTATCGCGTTGTCGCTGATGACGGTTGTCTCGGCCGTCGCCGGTCTCAACATGGCTCTTCCGGGTATCGCTGTTGAGACTGAAGCTACTCAGACTCAACTCACCTGGATTGTGGATTCCTACACAGTCGTCTTCGCTGGTCTATTGCTGATCGCTGGAGCCGTTGGAGACAGATTCGGTAGGCAGCGAATTCTGGTTTGGGGTCTTGCGGTATTCGCGGCCGGTGCAATCTTTGGTTTCTTTCAAACCGATCCAGAGGGCCTAATTGCAGCCCGTCTAATCATGGGCGTGGGTGCCGCAGCAATTATGCCGACAACGCTTTCCGTAATCACAACTTCCTTTCCGCCAGAGAAACGCGGTAAGGCGATTGGGGTCTGGGTGGGCGTCGCCGGTGGTGGAGCTGTTCTTGGCTTGTTTGCAACCGCATTCTTGCTCGAATACTTCGATTGGAACTCTTTCTTTGCACTGAATTTTGGGCTCGCAATCACGTCAATTCTCGGTGCGTTGTTTGTTCCGAACTCTTCCGACGAAAGAATTGGTCGGTTGGATTGGTTTGGTGGGTTCTTGTCTGTAATGGCCGTGGGTGGAATCGTCTTCGGAATCATTGAAGGTCCTGAGCAGGGCTGGGATTCCCTAGAGAGTATTTCGGGCCTAGTTGTGGGGTCTTCGGCATTGGTTGCCTTTGTGATTTGGGAGTTGGCAGTCAAGAATCCGCTATTGGATCCAAGGCTGTTCAGGCTTCGAGGCTTTAGCTCAGGTGCCTTGTCAATCACCATTCAGTTCTTTGCCCAATTCGGCTTCATTTTCGTGGGGATGCAATACCTGCAGTTTGTTGCAGGATTCACGCCCCTGGAGGCTGCACTTCACCTCCTTTGGATGCCACTAGTTGTTCTCCCAGGATCAAGACTTGCCGGTGCACTATCCAAGAAAGTGTCGCAAAAGATTCTCGGTGGCATTGGTCTAGCCATCTTCGGCTACTCACTACTGCACTTTGCGCAACTCCCAGTCGAGTTTGACTACTGGTACTTCACAGCCGGCATATTGATGTTTGGAATTGGAATGTCACTCTCGGCAACACCTGCGACAGTGGCAATCACGTCTGCGCTTCCAAACAGCAAGCAGGGTGTCGCATCTGCAGTGAATGACACATCCCGCGAAGTCGGAAGCGCGGTCGGTATAGCAATTCTTGGCGCTGCCCTCACGGACACCTACAAGTCGGAGATGGAGTCTGCGACGAAAGAGCTGCCCTCGGAAATTGCTGAAAAACTTCAGTCATCCGTCGCGTTCACTCAAATGGAGGCACCAGCTCCTCTAACTGAAGTTTGGGATGGACTGGTGACTTCCGGACTTGAAGCATTCAATGCAGGCGTTCAAGCGTCACTAAACATCGCCGGATGGACTGCAATTGCGGGAGCGTTGTTAATCGCATTTCTTGCACCCAGCAAAGCTGCCGAAGCGAAAGTGGATTAACAGCTTCACGTCAATATGCGCACCAACTTGCACAATCAGACAATTGCTCTCTCGTAGGAGGGCAGCTTATGGCTCAAGAACAAGGGCGTTGCTGCCAGAAATTAGGCGGAACGCACTAATGCCCACTTTCCTTCTTGTTGCTTGACGTCAGGTATTACACAAACACTTTCTACGTCAACTATTTCGATTGGCGGATGAAGTTTGTCAGTGGCCAGATCGGGAAGAGCAGCAACACGAGGTTTGGCAGCCACCACGAAAGTTCAAAGTTTCCTATGAATGCCCAGTAGCCCACCGCCATTCCGCCTGCAACAGAAGTCAGCACCAGAGAAATGGTCAGGAGTGTTTTCTTGTCGAGGCGCTTGGTTGTGTTGCCCACGATTCCTGTAAGGGAAGCAAGTATGTCGAGCGGAAGAAACGACCAATTCCAAGCCTGCACTTCAGGCTTCTCGTAGCCCGCGAACATTGCTTCGGCCGGGAGCACGCGTAAAGAAATCAACAGCCAATAGATGATGAATCCGACGTCTATCGCCCAGACAATTACTTTTTGAGTTCTAGTGAGCATTCGAACCTAGATTCATAATGACGACTCCGCCAATGACGAGCGCCGCGCCAATCCAGACAGCCATTCCCGCATCAGCCTTGAATACAAAGATTGAAATCAACACCGCGCCAAGAGTCCCAATGCCAGACCAAACCGCATAGGCGACGCCAAGTGGCATCGTCTTCACGACCAGAGACAGCAGGTAAAAGGCCAGGCCATACCCGAAGCCCATTCCAAGGGTCCACCAGAGTTTCGTGAAACCATCAGACAGTTTGAGAGCAGTAGTCGCAAAGAGTTCAAGTGCGATTGCACCCATCAGATAAATCCAAGCCATAACCAAAATCTAACTCACTCTTCTAGGCTCAAAACGACACAAGCCCCTCGATTTCTCGAGAGGCTTTTCACTGTCTCTATGGTAAACGTCCTCTTTCGAGGAGCGCGGAGAATGGGGGATTCGAACCCCCGAGGGCTTGCACCCAACACGCTTTCCAAGCGTGCGCCATAGGCCACTAGGCGAATTCTCCTGAAGCCCGAAGGCAACCTCATTGCCACCGCAGAAGCCGTCACCTGGACGTTGCTGTTGGGCGCGCTACTGGCCCGTGTTTTTGTCGATGTTCCGGCGCCTCTCTTCACCGCAGTTGGCGGAACGCACGGTGCCGTCTTCCTCGGGTACGGGGTCACCGCGGCACTTGTCGGCGTCAACCAGCGCTGGTCAATCGGCCGAATTGTCGGCGGCATCGCCCTCGCTGTCGTGCCGTATGCGACCGTCCCATTCGAACGAGCAGCGATCCGCCGCGGACTGGTCGAAGGCGGCTGGCGAACTGGCCGGTCGGATGACCCTCGCGACAACAACTGGTTCGACCGACTCTTCCGTTGGTTCATCGCTCGCCCGGCACTGCTCGTGGTGACGATGCTGGCTGTCGTCGCGGTGATTTTCGCAATCCTCGTCTCGCTTGGCCCGCCCACCGAGTGGTTTAACTAGCCACAGCATGCCTACGCGAATCATTGTTCCCCGTGACGTCGTTCTGACGACGAGGACAAACATCGAAGTACGGCGCACTGTTCCCCACCGTGACCTGCGCCGCGTCGGGGCCTGGATATTCGTCGACCACTTTGGGCCGACAACACAGACCGACGGGATGGTGGTCGCGGCCCATCCCCACACCGGGCTGCAGACGGTGACGTGGTTGTTTGAGGGCGAAGTGGAACACCGCGACAGCATCGGTTCTGTCCAGAAGATCTCACCAGGTCAGGTGAACTTGATGACCGCTGGTCGCGGCATCGCACACAGCGAGCTCTCGTCGAAGACCGACGGAAACCTTCACGCAGTCCAATTGTGGCTTGCGTTGCCCGAAACTGAGAGACACCGCGAACCGATGTTCGAACACCGCACAGACTTGCCGGTTATCGAGTCCGGTGGCGCGAGTGTCACGGTGTTTGCCGGAGCGCTACTGGGCCACGCGTCACCCGCGACAATGTTCACCGACTCATTTGGTGCCGAAATCGTCCTCGCCGCTGGTTCGTCGATTGACATTCCGATTCACGTTGTGCACGAAACGGCGGTACTCGTGGTTGACGGTTCGGCAGTGGTGAACGGAACTCCGACAGCGACGACTGAGCTGGCATTCACCGAACCAGGTGAGCCAGTGGCGCGAATCGAATCGCCTGCGGGAGCACGAGTGATCCTGTTGGGCGGTACGCCGTTCACCGAGCGACTCGTCATGTGGTGGAACTTCGTGGAGCGCTCACACGCCGAAATTCGGGACGCCCGCGACCAGTGGGAATCGGGCGACCCGCGCTTCGGCGAATTCTCCGATCACATCGGTGGTCGAATCCCTGCGCCAGAACTTCCCAACGTCACACTGCAACCGCGTGGTTAACGAAACAGGGCGCCACCCGAAGGTGACGCCCTGAAACTGAAGTAGGTGACTACTTGAGGGTGACGGTTCCGCCAGCCTCTTCGAGAACGGCCTTAGCCTTCTCTGCGGTCTCCTTGTTGGCGTTCTCGAGAACGGTCGCGGGTGCGCCGTCAACGAGGGCCTTTGCTTCACCAAGACCGAGGTTCGTGAGTGCACGGACCTCCTTGATGACCTGGATCTTCTTGTCGCCAGCAGCTTCGAGGACAACGGTGAACGAGTCCTTCTCTTCAGCTGCGTCTGCGCCACCACCGGCGCCACCAGCAGCGGGTGCTGCGGCAACGGCAACGGGGGCTGCTGCGGTTACTTCGAAGACCTCTTCGAACTTCTTGACGAAGTCCGAGAGTTCGATGAGCGAGAGCTCCTTGAAGGCCTCAATGAGGTCGTCAGCGCTGAGCTTAGCCATGATTTTCTCCTTGTTGTTTGTTGGTTCTTACCGCGTAAGGGTTACGCGGATTCTTGCTTCTGACGCAACGCGTCGACCGTGCGAACGGCCTGGGCGAGCGGTGCGTTGAACATGTAGGCAGCGCCGAAGAGCGAAGCCTTGAAGGCGCCTGCGAGCTTCGCAAGCAGGACCTCTCGGGTTTCGAGATCGGCGAGCTTCTTGACCTCGTCGGCAGAAATAACGGCGCCATCAAAGTAGCCGCCCTTCAGCACGAGCTTGTCGTTTGCCTTGGCAAAGTCACGCAGCGCCTTCGCAACGGTGACGGTGTCCCCGTGTACGAATGCGATAGCGGTCGGTCCAACGAGTTCGGCGTCGAGTTCAGTGACTCCGGCCTCGTTGAGCGCACGCTTAGCCAGCGTGTTCTTCACCACGGCGTACGACGCGTTCGCACGGATGTTTGAGCGCAGCTCCTTGAGCTGTGCAA
The DNA here is from genome assembly GCA_041179605.1 of Actinomycetota bacterium. Classification (GTDB taxonomy): domain Bacteria; phylum Actinomycetota; class Actinomycetes; order Actinomycetales; family Microbacteriaceae; genus MWH-TA3. The sequence goes on from JBEGTE010000011.1 coordinate 15,884, forward strand.
CCGTGAGTCCGCGGTACTCGGTGAGCAGAACGGCGCTCGAGGTACGGAATCCCTCCGCAATCTCGGCGACGGATGCTTCCTTGTTCGCCATGGTGCTCCTTGTGTGTTGGATATGGACCCGAACACCTCTGGCAAAGAAAAAACTCCGGCGCACGCGCACGGAGTGAGAATGGCTTTCGCCACGGAACTTCGTTTGCCTGCGCGGGTCTTCACCGGGGTGAAACTTCGATCGGGGATTGCTCCTCGATGACCAGCGGTCTTCGGTTCCTCAACAGTAACAGCGAGCACGTACCCCGCGCAAATCCACCTAAGCGATACGCGGCAGCGTGATGACGAATCGGGTCAGCCCTGGCTCGCTTGCAACCGTGATTGTTCCCTTGTGTGCTCGAACGAGACCGTCCACGATTGCCAGTCCCAGACCGGTTGATCCCGTTGTTCGCGCTCGAGATGTGTCGGCGCGGACGAACCGCTCGAACAGTGTTTCGCGAATTTCCACCGGGATCCCCGGACCGTTGTCCTCGACCGTGATGACGACCGCGTCCGGGGTACCCGTTGCGGTCACCGAAACAACGGTCCCCGTCGGAGTGTGGGTGCGGGCGTTCGCGAGAAGGTTGGCAATGACCTGGTGCAGCCGGTGCTTGTCTGCCGAAATGGTGAGGCCACGGCCGGCTTTGACCGTCCACTGGTGGTCCGGGCTTGCGACCTGGGCATCGTTCACCGCGTCCTTGACGACCTTGGCAACGTCAACTCTTGCGAGGTTGAGGTCTCGCCCCTCGTCGATTCGCGCCAACAGCAAAAGGTCCTCGACGAGTTCGGTCATGCGGACCGACTCGCTTTCGATGCGCGATAACGCGTGCCGAACGTCGTCACTGACATCCATGTTGAGTCGACGCGTAAGTTCCGAATATCCGCGAATGGCGGTCAGCGGGGTTCGAAGTTCGTGACTTGCGTCCGACACGAACTGCCGAACTTTCGCCTCGGATGCTCGCTGCGCAGTCAGCGCTTCGTCAACGTGGTCGAGCATTTGGTTGAAAGCGGTTCCGAGTTCACCGACCTCAGATTCCGGGTCGGACACATCGACACGCTCGGTGATGGCGGCATCGCCCTTCCCCAACGGTCGACCAGCGATAGACAGAGCGGTGTGACGCAT
>JBEGTE010000012.1:0-12942 GCA_041179605.1 Actinomycetota bacterium
CTCGTCAGTGGTGGACACACCTCGCTCCTCCTCGTCCGCGACCTCGTCACGGATGTGCACCTGCTTGGCGAAACAATCGACGACGCAGCCGGTGAGGCGTTCGACAAGGTCGCACGGTTGTTGTCACTGCCGTATCCGGGCGGTCCGCACATCGACCGAGTGGCGGCCGACGGAGACCCGAACGCGATTCGGTTCCCACGCGGGCTGACACTGCCCAAGGACATGACGGCTCACCGATACGACTTCTCGTTCTCGGGACTCAAGACTGCGGTCGCACGTCACGTCGAGACTCAGGGCACCGATAACCTCGCCGACATCGCTGCCAGCTTCCGCGAGGCGGTCGCTGACGTGCTCACGCGCAAAGCGGTCGATGCGTGTGTCGAACACGGCGTTCCGCGACTGCTGCTGGGCGGGGGAGTCGCGGCGAACGCGCGAATTCGTGGACTCGCCGCTGAGCGGTGCGCCGAACACGGCATCGAACTTCGCGTGCCACCGTTGTCGCTCTGCACAGACAATGGAGCGATGATTGCCGCACTCGGCGCACACCTTGTCGAACGTGGAATCGCGCCGTCGCCAATCGACTTCGCCGTCGACTCGACGTTGCCGGTCGAAACGGTGTCGGTCTAAACGCGATCAGCGAGGATGGCGACTCGTCCACTCGGTCCACGCGTGAGAATGAGAGTTGCCGACGCAGAGCCGGACAGCTTCAACTTGGTGCGGAACTGCGCAGGGTCGATGTCGACGCCGCGCTTTTTGATTTCCAGCGTCCCGATACCGAGTTCTTTGAGCCGGGCTGCAATCGTTCGCTGGTCCAGAGGCAACACCTCGCGCACGCGAAAGCGCTGGGCGAACGGTGTTTCGACACCCGAGTCGTTGGACAGGTACGCGATCTGGTCGGCGACGAGGTGCGCGTCGATGTCGCGCGCGAGGGAACCCAACAATTGCGCGCGTAGAACGGCACCGCACGGGTCGTAGACGTACTCGCCGATTTCGCCGAGAGGCACCTCGGTGTCGGGTTCGGCCGACACAATTTCGTGGCTCTCCCCGTCGCCGATGACGAGGGCGCTGCGCCGGACGCCGTCGCGAGCGAGCGCTCCGGTCCACACGATGCACTCGACCGTATCGCCACGGTCATCAACCCACTGGCATTCGGCGTCTGTGGGGAGGATCGCGTGGTCGATGGCAGGGGAGAGTTTGATTCCCGACGGAGTTCGGGCTGCTACGTCGAACACCCACGCCAGTGACGGTGACCAGTCGGCTGGATTAGACAGTCGCTTTGACGAGTTGCGCCTCGCCGGGTCAAACCACAGCGCATCGAACGGCGCGAGGTCCGTGGACTCGGCGTCGCCATGAACAACGTCGGCGGCGTCGAAGGGTGCCAGGTTGTACGTCGCAATCGCGGCAGTGACCTCGTCGCGGTCAACGGCGGTGACACGAACACCGAGCCCCGCGAGCGCGAGAGCGTCTCCGCCAATGCCGCAACCCAAGTCGGCGACGTGAGTGACTCCCGCGTCGCGGAATCGTGCAGCGTGCCGTGCGGCAACCGGAAGCCGAGTCGCTTGCTGCAACCCGTCCTCGGTGAAGAACATCCGTCCCGCGAATTCGCCGAATTTGGCGACGGCCTTCGTGCGAAGACGTTGCTGCAGCAGCACCACACTCGTCATCTCGGCGGACAGTCCGCGCTTGCGGAGCGCCGATACGTTCTGAACAACGTTCGCCTTCGATTCGATCGGGGGCAGGGACGCCAACACGTCGACCGCGGTTGGCGTGAAGAGTAGTTCGACGTCGTCCCTGTTCACCTCTCTATTGTCGCAGTCGTGCGGTCTGGCACTCACTTTGCGAGAGTGCTAACTCACGCGATACACTGGAGACCGCACGATTCGTGCATCACCGTAGCCCTACGAAGGAAGAGGTCAACCGTGTCGGTCGCAATCAAGCCGCTCGAAGATCGCATCGTCATCCAGCAGCTCGCTGCTGAGCAGGTCACCACGTCGGGAATCATCATCCCCGACTCGGCCAAGGAAAAGCCCCAAGAGGGAACCGTCGTCGCCGTCGGCCCCGGTCGCATCGACGACAACGGCAACCGTGTCCCGCTCGACGTCGCGATCGGAGACGTCGTTCTCTACTCGCGTTACGGCGGAACCGAAGTCAAGTACGACGGAGTCGAGTACCTCGTCCTGTCGGCCCGTGACATCCTCGCCATCGTTCAGCGATAACGAGTTCAACTCCTTGACGGCCTCCGCTCTCGCGGGGGCCGTCGTCGTTGGCGAGTAGTGTGAACCCTGTGAGTGAGTCAGCGCGGACGGGTGGTGTCATCGCCGGGCTGGCGTCGTACATTCTCTGGGGATTTTTACCCCTGTATTTTCTGCTGACGGGTTCGGCCAACGCATGGGAAATCGTCTCGTGGCGAATTTTGTGGTCGTTGGTTTTCTGTATTGGGCTTCTTGCGATCACCAGGCAACTCGGGCCGACCTTCGCGCTGCTGAAGGACCGCAGGCTCACCGTCCTCACGCTTCTCGCCGGCGTTCTCATTTATCTCAACTGGCAGTTTTACATCCTCGCGGTTGTCACCGGACACATCGTGCAGGGCTCTCTCGGATATTTCATCAATCCACTCGTGACGATCCTGCTCGGTGTTCTTGTGGTCGGCGAGCGCCTTCGAGTGGGTCAGTGGATTGCGATCGGTTTCGCCGCGATCGCTGTGGTTGTACTCATCGTCGGATACGGCGAAATTCCGTGGTTCAGTTTCATTCTCGCCGGATCTTTCGGCCTTTACGGCCTCGTGAAGAACCGACTCGGCGGCCGAATCAGCTCGACGGGGAGCCTCACGTTCGAAACGCTCTGGCTTGCCCCCGTCGCAATCGGCATCCTCGCGTTTTCGTGGCCGACAGTTCAATTCGGGCACGGTGACATCTGGACGACGGTGTTGCTCATTGGTTTGGGGCCCGTGACGGCGATTCCACTGCTCTTGTTCGGTTACGCGGCGTCAAAGGTTCCGATGGCGTGGATGGGGTTCATGCAGTACTTCGCCCCGACTATTCAGTTCATCGTCGGCGTTGTCGTGATGCACGAGCCCATGCCGCTCCCGAGGCTCATCGGGTTCGCGCTCGTCTGGACGGGCCTCATCTTCCTCTCGTTGGATTCGTTGCGTCACGCCCGCGCAATTCGAAGCACATAGGCGCACGCACGACGAAATAACTCCGTTTCAAAGCGTTACACGCTTGTAACCGTATTTTCGCCCTAATCGTTCCCGTTATCGGTAGCGTGAAGGGCAGTAGCGGACCAATCCGGTTCGTTGCTCCATGGAAAAAACAAGGAGAATCATGGGTGCATTTACGAAGGCTACGGCCTCGCGTAAGGCCGCAACTGTTCTCGGCAGCTTCGCTCTGCTCGCAACCTCGGCACTCGTGCTGAGCGGTTGTGCAGCTGGCGGATCTGGTGGACCTGTTGGCGACCTGACCCTCAAGATCGGTACGGCTCTGCCGCAGACCGGTAACCTCGCGTTCCTCGGACCCCCCGAAGAAGCTGGTGTAGCGCTTGCTGTCAAGGACGTCAACGACGCTGCTAAGGGTGTAACCATCGAGGTTACCTGGGGTGACTCGGGCGACACCGACAACAAGGCATACGAAACCGAAATCCCGCGTCTTCTCGACGCTGGCGTCTCGGCAATCCTCGGTGCTGCATCGTCGGGTACCTCGCTGCAGTTCATCGACGACGTCACCGGCGCTGGAGTCATCCAGTTCTCGCCGGCAAACACCTCGGCTGAACTCACCACCTACGAAGACAACGGACTGTACTTCCGTACCGCTCCGTCGGACGTCCTCCAGGGTGAAGTTCTCGGAAACCTGATCGCTGCAGACGGACACCAGACCCTCGGCATGATCGTCCTCAACGACTCGTACGGCACCGGCCTCGCGAAGTTCGTTGGCGACGCATTCACCGCTGCTGGTGGAACGGTTGTTTCGCAGCCGACCTACAACACGGGTGACACCAACTTCACCTCGCAGATCGCAGAAGTTACCGCTGCTGACCCCGACGCAATCGTCCTCATCACGTTCGAAGAGGTTAAGACGATCGCTCCGGAGCTCATCGGTGGCGGCTTTGACGCGAAGAACGTCTACTTCGTAGACGGAAACCTCGCTAACTACTCGGAAGACTTCGCTGCTGGTCTCCTCGAGGGTGCAAAGGGAACGGTCCCCGGACTCGACCTCAACACCATCAAGGACTTCACGACCGCAATGAACGACAACTGGGTTGCTGAAGGTCACGACGACCTCGCTGACGTCTTCGCGTACGGCCCTGAGGCCTACGACGCCGTCATCCTCCTCGCACTGGCTGCTCTTGAAGCCGGTTCGGTTGAGGGTGTCGATGTTGCTGCGAAGCTCCAGGAGGTTTCGGGTGGCGTTGACGGTGGCACCAAGTGCACCACGTTCGCAGAATGCGCTGACATCATCATCGGTGGCGGCCAGGCTGACTACGACGGTGTCTCGGGCCCCATCACGTTCAACGAAGCTGGTGACCCCACCGAAGCATCGATTGGTGTATTCCAGTACGGTGCAGACAACGTTGCAGTTCCCTACTACGGGTAACTAGCAGTAAGTCGCAAGGAAGGGCCTCGGGGAAACCCGGGGCCCTTTCCCCTTTCCCCCCGCCCCCGGTTTTTCACACATCTGTCCCGTGACCGTTTGATTACTCACACAATTGGGCGGAAAACGCTCTCAAGCGACCCCAACAGTCGAATTGTGTGAATAACCGAGGGGGGTTGATGTGGTGGTGGGGGTGAAAAGAATAGGCCCGCCCCCGAAGGGACGGGCCGTGATCTGTTCGACTAGGCGCCGAGAGTACCGAGGTACAAGCCGATGACCTTGGGGTCGTTCAGCAGCTCGCGACCGGTGCCGGTGTAGGCGTCCTTGCCCTGGTCGAGGACGTAACCGCGGTCACAGATCTGAAGGCAGCGACGAGCGTTCTGCTCGACCATGATGGTCGTGACGCCGGCCTTGTTGATCTCGGAAACGCGGATGAATGCCTCGTCCTGACGTGCAGGCGACAGACCGGCGCTGGGCTCGTCGAGGAGGAGCACAGCGGGGTCCATCATGAGCGCGCGACTCATGGCGACCATCTGGCGCTCTCCACCGGACAGCGAGCCTGCGCGTTGCTTGAGGCGCTTGCCCAGTTCGGCGAAGATGCCCGTGACGAATTCGAGACGCTCGTCAAAGCGCTTCGAGTCCTGGAACATTCCCATTTGCAGATTCTCTTCGATGGTGAGGCTGGGGAACACGTTGTTGTTCTGCGGGACGAATCCGACACCGCGCGATACCAGCTTGTTCGCCTTGAGACCGGTGATGTCGTCACCGTTCAGCGTGATTGAGCCGCCGCGAACCTGAACGAGACCGAAGATGGCCTTGAGGAAGGTCGACTTTCCGGCACCGTTCGGACCGATGATCCCGACCAGTTCACCCTTGTTGGCGTAGAGGTTTGTCCCGTTGAGGATGTTGACTCCGGGCAGGTATCCCGCGACGAGGTCCTTGGCGACGACGACGGGGGTTTCGGTGGACTTTGCCATTTACTTCTCCTTGCCCATCTTGGGGAGCGTGATTCGACCAGTGACCGCTCCGAGGTCGACGTCCTGGTGGCTTCCCAGGTAGGCGTCGATGACGGCGGGGTTCTTCATGACCTCGTGCGGGTCGCCTTCAGCGACGACCTTTCCTTCGGCCATGACGATGACCCAGTCAGCGATGTGACGAACCATGTGCATGTCGTGCTCAACGAAGAGGACGGTCATTCCTTCCTTCTTGAGGTTGAGGATGTGGTCGAGCAGCGACTGCGTCAGAGCCGGGTTGACACCAGCCATCGGCTCGTCAAGCATGACCAGTTCAGGCTTCGTCATCAGAGCGCGCGCCATTTCGAGGAGTTTACGTTGACCACCTGAAAGCGATGCTGCGTAGTCGTCCTTCTTGGCGTCGAGCTTGAAGCGGGTGAGAAGGTCAAGAGCCTGGACCTCGATCTCCTCGTCCTTCTTCTTCCACAGGAACGGGAAGACGCTCGCCCAGAGTTTCTCGCCCTTCTGCTGGGTCGAGCCCAGTTTCATGTTGTCCATGACGGTGAGGAGGCCGAGAGCCTTCGTCAACTGGAAGGTGCGGATGAGGCCCATTCGAGCAACACGGAACGCGGGAACCCCCGCGAGCGACTTGCCGTTGAACGACCAGGTTCCCTCGTTGGGAGTGTCGAAACCGGTGAGCAGGTTGAAGAACGTCGTCTTTCCTGCACCGTTCGGTCCGATGAGGGCGGTGATCGCGTGACGCGGGATTTCGACGTGAGCGACGTCGACGGCCGTGAGACCGCCGAACTGGCGACGGACGCCGTCCGCGATGAGGATGGGGTCCTTCTTCGCAACACCGGGCTTGATTTCACCGACGTGGAGACCGGTCGACTTGACCGGGCTGTCGGATGTGCCGTTACTTGACAAAGGTCAGCTCCTTCTTGTTTCCGAAGATGCCCTGCGGGCGGAAGACGACGAGCAACACGAGCGCGACACCGATGAGGATGAAGCGGACCTGTGCGGCTTGAATCGAGTCGAACGGAAGCAGGCCGGCCTTGGAGAGCGCCGGGAACAACAGGCCGAGGAAAGCCTGGAGGACCCAGAAGATGACCGAACCGACGAGCGGACCGAAGACGGTGGCGGCGCCACCGAGCAACAAAGCCGTCCACAGGAAGAACGTGAGCGACGTCACGTAGACGCCCGAGTTCACGTTCGTCGAGAGTGCGAGCATCAGGCCGCCGAGAGCGCCGAAGACACCACCGATGACGAGCGCCTGCATCTTGTAGGCGAAGACGTTCTTTCCGAGCGAACGCACGGCTTCTTCGTCTTCGCGGATGCCCTTGATGACGCGGCCCCACGGCGAGTTGACGAGACGGTACACCGCGAAGACACTGACCGCGAGAATGATTCCACCGACAATGCGGAGGTACCAGGTGCGCTCGTCGTCGAGGAACGGCTCGAACCCGTATTCACCGTCGGGGATGGGGTTCGAGTTGTTGAACCCACCAGCTCCGGGGATCGGGTTGGTGACGGTACCACCGGGGCCGTTGAAGCCGGAGAGTCCGTCCGCCGAACCGGTCACATCGATGAATGCCGAGGTGAGCAGGAACAGGCGGATGATTTCGGCTGCAGCGATGGTCACGATGGCGAGGTAGTCACCGCGAAGTCGCAGGGTTGGGATTCCGAGGATGAGCGCGAAGATGACCGAACCGATGATTCCGACAAACGCCGCGAGGTACCAGGGAAGCCCGAAGGTGAGGATGCCGATGGCGTAACCGTAGGCACCGATGGCCATGAAGCCGGCCATACCCATGTTGAGCAGTCCGGCGAAGCCGAAGTGAATGGCGAGACCGAGACCGGCGAGGGCGTACGCCATCGTGGTCGGGTCGAGAATGAACGACGCCGTCGAGGAGAGAATTCCAAGTACGTCCATGGGTTATCCCACCCTTTCCTTGCGACCGAGGATTCCCTGCGGACGGAACAGCAAGATGCCGATGAGAACGACGAGCGCTCCAACGTACTTGAGGTCCGAGGGGATGAAGAGGCTGGAGCCTTCGACGAGGATTCCGACGACGAGCGAGCCGATGAGCGCACCGTACGCGGTTCCGAGTCCACCGAGCGTCGTCGCCGCGAAGATGAGGAGCAGAATCTGCCCACCCATGTCCCAACGGATACCCGGTCGGAAGTAGGCCCAGAGGATTCCCGAGAATCCGGCGAGCAGCGACCCAACGATCCAGACGATGCGGATGACACCGTCCACATCGATTCCGGAGGCGGACGCGAGGCTCGGGTTATCCGAGATTGCACGGGTTGCCTTGCCAACCTTGGTGTAGGTAAGCCACCACGCGAAGATGATGATGAGGACGATAGAGAGTCCCATGCTCACCATGTCGACGATGCTGAGCGAGACCTCTCCGAACAGCTGAATCTTGGGGCTGTCGGCGCCGGGGAGCTGCTCCGTGCCACCGCCGATAAAGAACTGGTACAGGTAACGAACGGCGAGCGAAAGGCCGATGGACACGATCATCAGCTGGACGAGTCCCGTGTTGCGTTTGCGCAGCGGACGCCAGAGTCCGGCGTCTAGCGCCCAACCGAGTCCGGCGGACAAGAGAAGTGCGACTCCGATTGCAAGCGGGAGTGCCGCGTCGCCGAACAGACCAACGAGACCGAACGTTGCGACAGCACCGAAGGTGACCATCTCGGCGTGCGCAAAGTTCGAAATACCTGTCGTTCCGTAGATCAACGAGAGACCGACCGACGCGAGCGCGAGCATCAGTCCGAAGTTGACACCGGAGATCAAACGCTGCACGACCTGGTCGAACCATGCGACGACGTGACGCTCGCCCTGGCCGATGAAGAAGTTCATCGCGACGCGACCACCGGGACCGACTGTCGCGGTCTGGACGTTGCTTTCGACGAACTCTGTCTCGGGGTTGTCGACCACAGCGATACCGTCGGGGAGGGTGGACTCGTCGAGCGTGACGGTGTAGTCGGCCTCCTTCTCGGGAACGCCAACGACAAACTTGCCGTCGTCACCGGTCGGGACCGTGGCGGTGAACCCGCCAGCTCCGGTGACGGTGATCGTCACTCCGGCAACGGGCTCGCCGTTGTTCTGAACATTTCCACTCACCTTGAACGGCATTTCGGGGTTGACGATGTCGGCGTGAGCCGGGTCGGCGAGCCCGAGAACACCGAAGGCGAGAACGACAGCGCCCACGGCGGCGAAGAGGCGCCCCATGGTTCGTCGTGTTGTGGCTACGAAATCCACAAGACCTCCTGCGTTGAGCCGCACGCGCATCGATGCGCGCACGGGTAGTTGTCGTCGTTGACGTACCGATTGATTATTGCGGAAAGAAACCGCAGATACAAACGTCGGGGGTAACGATTCCGTTGTGAACAATTTTCGCCCTGCCTGATGCGGGGCGACGGCATTTTTCCCTCGACGCAAAACGGTACGATTGAACGACGTGACACGTTGCCGCTTCGGCGGCCAGGGCGAGAGAGACGCAACATGGCAACTGACGATCCGTTCGGACTGACTGGACTCACCTACGACGACGTCATGTTGCTCCCCGCTCACACGGACGTCATTCCGTCGGAAGCTGACACCACCTCGCGACTCACCCGCAACATCTCGGTGTGGGCCCCCATCGTGTCGAGCGCAATGGACACCGTCACCGAAGCCCGCATGGCCATCGGGATGGCCCGTCAGGGAGGCATCGGAATTCTTCACCGCAACCTCTCTATCGAGGACCAGGCCGCTCAGGTCGACAAGGTCAAGCGATCCGAGTCGGGAATGGTCTCGAACCCCGTCACGACGACTCCCACCGCGACCGTCGCCGAAGTCGATTTGCTCTGCGGGCAGTTCCGCGTCTCCGGTCTTCCCGTCGTCGACGACGACGGCGTGCTCGTCGGAATCATCACCAACCGAGACATGCGGTTCGTCGAGGGACCGGCGATGGAGTCGACTCTCGTCAAAGACGTCATGACGCCGATGCCGCTCGTTACTGGTCGCGTAGGAATTGCGCCGGACGACGCGGTCGCACTGTTTGCCAAGCACAAGATCGAGAAACTGCCTCTCGTTGACGATGCAGGTCGCCTCACGGGTTTGATTACGGTCAAAGACTTCGAAAAGAGCGAGAAGTACCCGAACGCGACGAAGGATTCGGCGGGACGACTTCGCGTCGGTGCCGCCATCGGATTTTTCGGAGATGCGTGGGACCGAGCCGTTGCTCTTCGCGACGCTGGTGTCGACATCCTCGTCGTTGACACCGCGAACGGCGACTCGGCCGGCGTCCTCGACATCATTCGTCGGCTGAAGGCTGACTCGTCGTTTGCGCACATCGACGTCATCGGTGGAAACGTCGCGACCGAGGCGGGTGCACAGGCACTGATCGATGCCGGCGTCGATGCCGTCAAGGTTGGAGTTGGGCCAGGCTCAATTTGCACCACTCGTGTTGTCGCTGGTGTTGGCGTCCCTCAGATCACCGCGATTTACGAAGCGTCCAAGGCTGCGAAGAAGGCAAACGTCCCCGTCATCGCAGACGGCGGACTCCAGTATTCGGGTGACATCGCGAAGGCTCTCGTCGCTGGCGCAGAGAGCGTGATGCTCGGGTCGCTTCTCGCCGGAACCGACGAAAGCCCCGGCGATCTCGTCTTTGAGAACGGCAAGCAGTTCAAGATGTACCGCGGAATGGGTTCGCTCGGCGCACTGCAAACCCGCGGCAAGAAGACGTCGTATTCGCGCGACCGTTACTTCCAGGCCGACGTCCCCAGTGACGAACAACTCATCGCCGAAGGAATCGAAGGCCGAGTCGCTTATCGCGGTCCGCTCGGTTCTGTCGTCTATCAACTTCTCGGGGGACTTCGCCAGTCAATGTTCTACACCGGCGCTCGCACCATCACCGAGTTGAAGACAAACGGCAAGTTTGTCCGTATTACCCCGGCGGGACTCAAGGAATCGCACCCGCACGACATCCAGATGGTCGTCGAGGCCCCCAACTACAAGCGATAGGACGTCTACCGTGACGGAAATCGAAATCGGTCGCGCCAAGCGCGCTCGCCGTGCATACTCGTTTGACGACGTAGCCGTTGTCCCCAGCCGCCGCACCCGAGACACGGATTGCGTGTCGCTCAACTGGACGATCGACGCGAGCAAGTTCGACATCCCCGTGCTCGCCGCCCCGATGGACTCGGTCGTGTCTCCCAAGACCGCGATCACGATTGGCAAGCTCGGTGGTGTCGGCGTTCTGAATCTTGAGGGATTGTGGACTCGATACGACAAGCCCGAGGCGATCATCGACCGGATTCGTGAACTTCCTGTTGACACTGCGACGGCCGAGATGCAGAAAATTTATGCGGAGCCGATCAAGCCTGAACTGATTGAGCAACGACTTGCCGAAATTCGCGACGCCGGCGTCCCCGTTGCCGGTGCGCTCAGCCCGCAACGCACCGCCGAGTTCCACGACATCGTCGTCAAGTCCGGCGTTGACCTTTTCGTCATTCGTGGCAATACGGTCAGTGCCGAGCACGTTTCACCAGCCGGGGAGCCCCTCAACCTCAAACAGTTCATTTATGAGTTGGACGTTCCCGTCATCGTGGGTGGCGCAGCGACGTACACCGCAGCTCTTCACCTCATGCGAACCGGTGCCGCCGGTGTGCTCGTCGGATTCGGCGGAGGCGCTGCCTCCACCACGCGCACGGCGTTGGGTGTCGAGGTCCCTATGGCGACCGCGGTGGCCGATGTTGCCGGCGCTCGCCGTGACTACCTCGATGAGTCGGGCGGTCGCTATGTTCACGTCATCGCCGATGGCGGGCTGGGAACCTCCGGCGACATCGTCAAAGCTATTGCCGTCGGCGCTGATGCCGTCATGCTGGGCACTGCACTCGCACGCGCGACGGACACGCCCGGAAACGGTTGGCACTGGGGCCAGGAGGCATACCACTCTGAACTTCCGCGCGGTAACCGTGTGTGGGTCGGCCAGATCGGTCCGCTTGACGAGGTGCTGTTCGGACCTTCACGTCACGCGAACGGCCAGTCGAACCTTATGGGCGCCCTTCGTAAAGCCATGGCGACAACCGGATATTCCGATCTCAAGGAATTCCAGCGCGTCGAGGTCGTCGTCGACCCAACCGCCTAGGAACTCGTGAATTCTGCCTGGTGGAAAATGGCGCGACGACCGCGCTGGATTGCTGGGTTGCTCGCCATCCTGGCGCTCGCGGGCGGGTTCGCTTTTCTCGCTCAGTGGCAGATCGGCCGTGCTGTTGCCGAAGCGAGCATCGAGAGCGTCGATTCGGAAACACCGGTTGACCTCGAAACGTTGCTGGCCCCGATGACCCCGCAGAAACTATCGGACGGCGGGCGTCGCATCACGACGACAGGAACGTGGGGAACCGAATCCGCGATCGTCTATGGCAAGTCGCAGGGCGATGTCGACGGCGAGTGGCTGTTGCGAAACTTCCGCGTCGGAGCGTCGTGTCTCCCCGTCGCCGTCGGGTTTGCGGAGAACGTCGAGCCGTCCGACCTCGTCGTCATAGATGACACACCGTCGACCATTTCTGGCCGATTGGTTCCGAGTGACGACATCCTCGCCGGGAACATTCAGTCGAGTCAGCGAGAGATGGTCGCCGCCGCAGACCTCATTAACGAGTGGACCTGCGCATCGATGTTCGATGGATACGTCGTTCTCGATGATGCGCCCGCTCCGCTCGAGACCATCGCGACGAAACCACCCGTCCCACAGGCGGTGCTCAATTGGCTCAACGTTTTCTATGCGATCGAATGGATCGCGTTCGCCCTCTTCGCGGTGTACTTCTGGTTCCGGCTCGTCAAGGACGCTGTCGAACGCGAAGAGGAAATTGCGGCAGAGGCCGGAAAGTAGGATTGAGTCATGGCGATTGACCGAAACCGTGCCCTCGCGGCGGAAAAAACTTTCCGAATCGCCGCATACGTGACGGGTGGGATGCTGTTGCTCCTCACCCTCGAGATGATCCTCAAGTACGCGGGCGCCGTCGAAATTGAAGCGGGCGGTCCTGCCGGTTTCCTCGCACTCGTTCCGGTCGGCACGGTGACCGCGGTCAACCTGTCGACCTGGATCCTCATCGTTCACGGCTGGCTGTACGTCGTCTACCTGTTTGCCTGCTTCCGCTTGTGGTCAGCGATGCGCTGGCCGGCGATGTGGTTCCCACTTCTCGCGGCAGGCGGCGTCATTCCCTTCCTGTCGTTCTTCACCGAAGGCCGAGTTCGTCGAATCGTTGAGGAGTCCACTCGATGAGCACCACTCACCGCCCGGTACTCGTTGTCGACTTCGGCGCTCAGTACGCGCAACTCATCGCGCGTCGTGTCCGTGAGGCCCGCGTTTATTCCGAAATCGTTCCGCACACTGTGACGGCCGAGGAAGTGG
>JBEGTE010000013.1:0-12581 GCA_041179605.1 Actinomycetota bacterium
ACCTGCATCATCGTGTCGGCGTCGATGTCGTACGCCATCGTCACGTGGTGAAGAACCGCGCCGTTCCCGAGCCGCTTCTGTGCCGCGCCACCGATTTTGCCCTGGGGGCTGGCGATGTCATTGAGTGGCTTATATTCCGCCGCAATTCCAATTGAATGCAGAGCTTGCAACACCCAGTCGTCCAGGAATGCATAACTATCAGCAAACGACATGCCCTGGACCAGTTCGGCAGGGGCATAGATCGAGTAGGTGATCGTGTTACCCGGTTCGATGAACATCGTTCCGCCGCCGCTAATACGTCGATGTACGCCTATCCCCCGTGCCTCGGCTTCCTCACTGTCAACTTCGTTCAGCAGTGACTGGAAGGACCCGATGATGATGGCAGGCTCTGCCCATTCCCAGATACGCAGTGTCGGACCCCGGCGGCCGGACCCGAGTTCCTCGGCGAGAACTTGGTCAAGCGCCATGTGTTCGGCTGCCGTCATCGGAACAGGTGCGATGTATTCCCAGTCGTATTCGGTGAACGAGCGGGCGTGGGCGATGGCGCGTCGAACCGCGGTCGCGACTGCTTCGGGGTGGAAACCCAACATGACAACGTCATCGGGCAGAGCCTCACGAACGCGTCGGGCAATTTCCCCCGCGTCAGCGGTGACGGGCAATCCCTCGATGGCCTTCGTCATGGCGTCGAGTGCCTCGTCAGGCTCGAGGAAAAAATCGCCGGAAACGCGAACATCGGCGAGATGTCCATCAACCTCGTTTGCTTCGACTACGACGAGCTTGCCGCCAGGAACCTTGTATTCACCCTTCACTTATTCGGCCTTTCCCATCCGAGCATCAACCCACGCGAAGAGGTCTTTCCACACCTCGGAGCGGTTGGTTTCGAAGAAGATTTCGTGTCGGGCACCCGCGTAGATGATCAATTCGACGTCCGAGTATCCGGCCTTGACGTACCGTGCAGCGAGAGCTGCGACACTCTTCTCGTTACCGAGCGAATCCTCGCCACCCTGAACGATGAGGATGGGGACGTCTCGACGAGGGGTCTTCGGGAGTCCGAGGAGTTTAAGGGCGCCACCCAATCCAAACTGCGCCATCGCATTCGCCTTGAACGTGAGCGGATCTGCCGCAAAAGCGTGGTGAGCGGACTCATCTCGGTTCAACCACTCGTGCCCGGTGGTTCCCAGGTGGGCGAACTTCGTGTTCAAGTCACCCGCATTCATCGTGAACGGGGTGCGAAGAGCGGTTCCCGACCACACGATGAGATCGGCGGCAAGAGTGCCCTCGTCAAGCGCAATCTGACCGAAAAGTGACCCCATCGAGTGACCGACGAACACCGCGGGAAGTCCGGGATTGTCCCCGCGCGCGATTGCGGTCAGCTGGTTAATCGCGTCGACCGCCCCGACCACGCCGCGCGGACCGAGATGTCCGAACTTGGACTCGTCGCCCTTCCACTGCTCGCGCCACGTTTCACCGTGACCGCGGTGGTCGTCCGCGTAAACGACGAACCCCCGGCGCGCGAACTCCTCGGCGAGAGCGACATAGCGTTGAGAGTGGTCGCCCTGTCCGTGGGAGATCTGCGCGATTCCGCGCGGGTTCGCGGTGGGCCAGACGGTGTAGTGAATGGTGACGCCGTCCGCGTCGACGAAGGTGTGATGTTCGGAAGCGGTGGTGACCATACGGCAAGTGTAGGAGGTCGCTCGGTCGGACCGCGCGCGTAGGATGTGAACGTGGTTCATCGTCGGAAGTCTTCTCCGCGAAAGCCGCGCCCGGCGTTGTTTCGCGCACTCGCGACTCGAAACTTCCGAATCTGGGTCATCGGTGCGCTCATCGCCAACATCGGGTCGTGGGCTCAACGAACCGCACAAGACTGGCTCGTCCTCACAGAGCTCACCAACGACGACGCGGTCGCTGTCGGAATCTCTCTGTCACTGCAGTTCGGTCCGATCCTCGTCCTTGGGCCATTCATCGGACCGCTCATCGACCGTGTCAATGGCCGAACAATTATTTTGGTGACGACAACCGTGGAGTTGATCCTCGGCCTTGTTCTCGGAGTCGCGGTGATTCTTGGTGTCGCGTCACTTCCGCTCGTCTATGCACTGGCATTGGCTCTGGGAATCAGTCAGGCCTTCGAAGCGCCCGCTCGCATGGCATTCGTCAGCGAGTTAGTTGGCAAAGGCAACATCTCCAACGCTGTGGGAATGAACTCAATGATGTTCAACACCTCACGATTGGTTGGTCCCGCGATCGCCGGAGTCGCTATCACCACAGCGGGAACGGGGTGGACGTTGACGCTCTCCGCAGCGGCATACGCTGCGGCCGTCATCGCCATCGTCATGTTGCGCACCCGCGAACTGCACCCCGTCACAAAAGTCGCCAAGGCGAAAGGTCAGTTCCGAGAAGGGTTGCGGTACATCCGTTCCCGCACCGACATCGTCGTCGTCCTGTCCATGGCGTTCGTCGTCGGGGCTCTCGTGTTCAACTTCGGAATATTCTCGGCGACGATGGCCGTCATGGAATTCGGGCTTGGCGCTCACGACTACGGGTTCATCACCTCGGCGCTCGCCGTCGGGTCGATGACCGGCGCGCTGATTGTCGCTCGGTCGACTCGCCCCCGACTTTCGGTCATCATCGTGGCTGCGGCCACAATTGCGGTCGGCGCGACACTTGCCGCACTTGCCCCGACCGTCACCATTTTCGTCGTGCTGTATCCGATTCTCGGGCTTGGGGCAATTCTCATGATTGCGACGACGAATTCGTATCTGCAGGTGTCGACCGAGGACGCGTTCCGTGGACGAGTGATGGCGATCTATTCGACGGTCGTCATCGGTGGGACGCCGTTCGGGTCTCCGCTCGTGGGGTTTGTCGCCAACGCTCTTGGGCCACGCTGGGCGATTGGCGTCGCCGCGATCGGTGGACTCACCGCGGCTCTCATCGGATTTGTCTGGATGCGCGCCGGTCACCACATTCGAACGGGCGAAACGATTCGTTCCGCGTTCCGTCACACCGACGCCGACGACACCACCGCAACGCAACTCATCACCATCGTTCAC
This sequence comes from Actinomycetota bacterium, assembly GCA_041179605.1. Lineage (GTDB taxonomy): Bacteria > Actinomycetota > Actinomycetes > Actinomycetales > Microbacteriaceae > MWH-TA3. The sequence continues at coordinate 3,048 of JBEGTE010000013.1, forward strand.
AAGTCCCCCTGACGCCCGATTCCTGCGTGAGCGGTTTTTTTCACGCGCGAGACGAGCGTAGAGTGACGATATGGACGCAACTGACCGCCGAATTATCGAACAACTTCGAGACAATGCGCGAGCCGGATATGCGGATATCGGAGATGTCGTGGGGTTATCTGCGAGCGCCGTCAAGCGTCGCATCGACAGGCTCGTCGAAACCGGCGCAATCCGCGGGTTCACCGTCCAGGTTGATCCGGCCGCCGAGGGTGTCGGAGTCGAAGCGTACGTTGAGCTGTATTGCCGCGGAACTGTCGGCCCTGATGAACTTCGCACCATCCTGCAGGGAGTCCCTGAGGTGGTGTACGCGGGGACCGTTTCGGGTCAGGCCGATGCGATTCTGCACATGCGCGCCCATTCGATATCCGCTCTCGAGGCTGCGCTGGAGAAGGTCCGCAACGCGCCGAATGTTGACCACACGCGCTCGTCGATTTTGTTGTCACGACTGGTGCATCGCCGAATTCTCTAGCGTTTTGTTGTGACATGGCGAGCGGCTCTCGTGAGAACCGCGAGAATAGTCGCATGCGTATTGGTGTACTCACATCGGGAGGCGACGCCCCCGGACTCAATGCCGTCATTCGCGGTGCCGTCTTGAACGGTGAACGCCAGTACGGTCTGGAATTTATCGGAATTCGCGACGGTTGGCGCGGACTCGTCGACGCGGACTTCCAGCAACTCGAGCGCTCTGACGTCAAGGGCATCGGTAAGTTGGGCGGAACGATTCTCGGTTCCTCACGAACGAATCCGTTCGAAGGCGAGGGCGGAATCGATCGCATCAACCAGGTCATGTCCGACGCGGGGATGGACGCACTCCTCGTCATTGGTGGCGAGGGAACACTCGCCGCGGCGAACCGCCTTGCCGAAGCTGGCATCAACATCGTTGGAGTCCCCAAGACGGTCGACAACGACCTGTCGGCAACTGACTACACGTTTGGTTTCGACACCGCGGTCAACATCGCAACTGATTCGATGGACCGACTTCGCACAACGGGTGATTCGCACCACCGGTGCATGGTCGCCGAAGTAATGGGGCGTCACGTCGGATGGATTGCGCTGCACTCGGGAATGGCTGCAGGTGCTCACGCCATTCTCATCCCCGAACGCAAGACGTCGCTGGAGGAAATCGTCGGCTGGGTCCAGTCTGCTGCGTCGCGTGGTCGCGCGCCGCTCGTCTGTGTCGCCGAGGGCTTCCTGCTCGACACGATGGACGACGCCCACTCCGAACGTGGACTCGACGCATTTGGTCGACCGCGACTCGGCGGAATTGGTGAGAAGCTTGCCCCGCTCATCGAACACGCAACCGGAATTGAAACGCGCGCGACGACCCTCGGTCACATTCAGCGAGGTGGAACCCCGTCGGCGTTCGACCGCGTCCTCGCGACTCGTTTCGGAATGAACGCCGCTCGCATCATCGCCGAAGAGGGCTGGGGTCAGATGGTCGCACTGCGCGGCACCGACATCGTGACGGCGCCGTTCGAAGCAGCACTCGGTCAGCTCAAGCAGGTCCCTGCAGACCGTTGGGACGAAGCGGCTCTGCTCTTCGGTTAGGCGTCGAGGAACTCGAGCAGCGCGTCGATAAGCGCTTCATTTGACCGTTCCGTCGCCGTGGCGGAAACTGACAGCCCGACGTTGTTGGCGTCATAGGCCGTTCGCGGTCCGATGCAGATGATGGCGGTCGAATCAGGGATCGGCTGAAGTTGTTCGGCGAGTTGTCGAGCGACGCTTCCCGAGGACACCAGAATCGACGTGATCGAGCCGTCGCGAACACCCTCGACGACGTCGGCGGGGAGCGCGACTCCGACCGTCTTATACGCCGACACGAATCGAGCGGCGATTTCGCGCTCAGCCAAGCCGGCCTCGAGGACTGGTTCGGATGTTTCTGCGTGAGGGACAAGAACGCGGGCAGTGTCGAAGCCGTCGGGGAGGTTGGCCACGAAACCTCGGGGAGAGTTGTCGGTGCCCGGAACGAAGTCAACACGGAACCCGGCAAACGTCAAGGCCTGCTCGGTTGTTTCACCGATTGCAGCGACCTTTGTCGATTCGGGGATACATATTCGAAGGTGGTGCAGAACGTCCACCGCAGTCGCGCTGGTGAGGACGATCCAATCGAACGCGCCGCTCTGCAACTCGGCGAGTGCTTCGTCGAGCGCAACCGAATCGTCAGCCGACGCGAAGTTGATGACAGGTGCGACTACCGCACGGGCGCCGAGAACGGTCAGTCGGTTGGTGATGTCCTGAGCGAAATCGCCGCCGCGTGGGATGAGGACAGTCTGACCCGCCAATCGCTTAACGATGGGGATGCTCGACGTGGGCGACACCTCACGAATGGCGAAATCAGTCATCCCCGAAAACCGCCCACGCAATCGTACTGATGACAGCGACACCGAGAACGCCGACACCGATCCACCACGGAACGGGGTTCCCCTGGTATGACGCGGTCATTCGCTCGGACAGGATTTTTCGCTGCGCCTTCACATCGAATTTGTGCTCGAGTTCACCAATGCTGCCGGCCAGCTTTTCTCGCTTTGCCGCAATGTCGGCGGCGATTCGTTCGCGCTCACTCATCGCCGTCACGCTTTCCGATGTTCTTAAAGTCCGCCGCAATCTGGTCGACCGACTCGAACGGCGTAAAGCCCTTCTTGATCGACCCAATACCGGTGGCGACGAAAATCAACCCAATAACGAGAGCAGAACCGCCGACGACCAGTGCGGCGGCCCAGCCGGGCATGACCAGCGACAGCGCGAGGATTCCCGCAACGACAAGCATCAACAAAAACGCCGAGATGAGCGTCACCCCAAGGGTGACAAGACCAAGCCCGACTCCCGCTGCGCGAAGCTTGCTCGCAAGTTCCGTCTGCAACAGACGGATTTCGGCGCGAACCAGGTCGCTCAGTTCACGCGGAAGATCGGCGAGAAGCCGAAAGAATCCGCGGCGGTTGGTGTCCTCGGACATGAACTACTTCCCTGCCGACTCCGATTCGGATGCGGTGGTCGTCTTCGTTGACGCCTTGGACTTAGGTGTGGAAGCCGACGTTGCCGCGGGCTTAGTTCCGCGCGCTTCGTCGACCTTGGCGGCTACCTTCTTGGCGTTAGCTGTGACGAAGTCCGCGACTTCGGGTGCCTTGTCCTTGACGAATTCAGTGGCTACGGTGACCTGTTCCTGCACGCGAGGGTCGTTCCAGACCTTCAGAGCGGCGGACTTGATCTGGTTGTAGCGAGCACGCCCAGCGCGGGTGCCGAAGATGTATCCGATCCCGACTCCGAGTGCGAAGAGAACCTTGCCTCGCATGATGCCTCCTATATATGCCGTACAGCGCATTAACACTAACGCGGTTTTGGGAGGCTCAAAATCGGGGAATCCCCGAAATTCAGGGTCTAACCGTGAACCGTTACCAAATTGTCACGCGCTCGGCGGGGTCGAGCCACATGGCATCACCCTCCGTGACCCCGAACGTCTCGTGGAAGAGGTCAAGGTTGCGTGCGATTTGGTTACAGCGGAACTCGGTAGGCGAGTGCGGGTCAATAGTGAGCAGGCGCAGGGCCTCTTCGTCACGAGCGGCTTGACGCCAAACCTGTGCCCACGACAACAGGAACCGTTCAGCCCCGGTCAGCCCATCGACGACGGGTGGTTCCTGGCCTCCGAGTGACAGTTGGTACGCCTTCCACGCAATGGACAGCCCTCCGAGGTCACCGATGTTTTCGCCGATGGTCAATTCGCCGTTGACGTGGTGGCCGGGAAGGGCGGCGGGCTCGAGCGCGTTGTATTGATCGATGAGTGCGCGGGTGCGTTCCGTGAAACGCTCACGGTCCTCCTCCGTCCACCAGTTGGACAGTCGACCGTCCCCGTCGAACTCGCTTCCCTGGTCGTCGAATCCGTGACCGATTTCGTGCCCGATGACTCCACCGATTCCGCCATAGTTCGCGGCGGGGTCGGCGTTCACATCGAAGAACGGCCACTGCAGAATCGCTGCGGGGAAAACAATCTCGTTGAACCCGGGGTTGTAATACGCGTTGACTGTCTGCGGAAGCATGAACCACTCGTCGCGGTCAATCGGCTTGCCGACCTTGCCCAGTTCGCGCGCAAACTCGAATTCGGCAACCGCAACAACGTTCGCGACGAGGTCGTCCGCGTACACCGTGATGGACGAGTAGTCGCGCCACTTCGCCGGGTACCCGATCTTGGGGGTGAACTTGTCAAGCTTGTCGAGAGCGCGAACCTTCGTCTCGGGGCTCATCCACTCGAGGCTGGTGATCGATTCGCGGTACGCCTCGATGAGGTTGGCAATAAGCACATCCATCGCCGCCTTCGCCGCCGGTGGGTAGTGGCGTTCGACATAGATCTTGCCGATCGCTTCGCCCAAGGCACCTTCGGTGAACGAGACACCGCGCTTCCAACGGGCGCGCTGCTGCGGTGTTCCCGAGAGCGTCTTGCCGTAAAACTCGAAGTTCGCGAGCGAAAAGTCGTTCGACAGGTACGGAGCCAGTCCGTGAATGACCTGCCAGCGCAACCAGTCAGCGAGTTCATCGTGTGACGCCGACTCGATGACGGCACGAACGTCCTCGATGAACGACGGCTGACGGACAACGACTTCGGTGAACACAACGTCGTCGACATCGAGGGCGTCTCGCCACGGCGCCGCGATGGGTCCCAACGCCGACGCGAAATCCGACCACGGGGTCAAGTTGTATGTGGCGTGGGTGTCGCGGCAGCGAACGTTGTCCCAGTGGGCGGCGGCGATGCGCGTTTCGATTCCAATCACGCGCGCCGCGCGGTCGGCTGCATCGGCGAAGCCCGCCAGTTCGAACATGCGCTCGAGGTGCGCGAGGTACGCCGTTCGAATGTCGGCGAAGGTGTCTTCGCGGTAATACGACTCGTCGGGAAGTCCGATGCCGCCCTGTTCGACGAAGAGGAGGTACCGCTCGGGGTCGCCGGGGTCGTTGTCGACCCACATCGAGACGAACGAACCGATTCCCTGGCGTTCGAATCGCCCGAGAAGTTCGACCCACGCCGTCACCGAATCAGCGCTGTCAATCTGCTCCAACAATGGGCGAAGGGGTTCGGCACCCAGCTCGTTGACGCGGTCTTCGTTCATGAACGACGTGAACAGGTCACCGACCTTGCGCGCCTCAGTTCCCGGTGCCGCGTTCTGACATTCCTCGATGATCGTGCGAACGGCCTTCTCGGCCTCTTCGGCGAGGATGAGGAACGAGCCGTATCGAGCACGGTCTTCGGGGATTGGGTTTGCGTCAATCCACTTCTGGTTCATGTGACGGTAGAGGTCGTCAGCGGGACGAATCCCGTCGTGGCGATTGGCAAGTTCGATTCCCGAGTGCAACATGCATCCACCCTACGATGTAGTGGTGACTACAACGCCTACCGAATTCGACCTGAACGGTCGCACCGCCCTCGTCACAGGAGCCGGAAGTCCCTCAGGGATCGGGTTCGCGGCGGCCCGAATTCTTGGCTCGCTGGGTGCGCGCGTTGTCATGACGTCAACGACCGATCGGATCACCGAGCGCGTCACGGAGCTCTCTGCCCTCGGCATCGACGCCCACGGAATCGTTGCGCGTCTCGAGTCGGCAGAGTTGGTCGACGCACTCGTCGCCGAACTTCGACACCGCGGGATTTCTCCCGATATCGTCGTCAACAACGCGGGGATGATTTCGACGGGAAACGAGTGGGCGCGCGGAGACCTGTCGATGCCCGCGGCCGACTGGCAGTCCACGATTGACGCCAACCTTTCGTCGACCTTCTATGTTTCCCGTGCGCTTCTGCCCGCCATGATCGAGCGCGGCTGGGGTCGCATCATCAACGTGTCGTCAACAACGGGTGGTGTCGGTGCCGCTCGCAACGACATCGCCTATGCCGCCGCCAAGGCGGGCATCGTCGGACTGACTCGCGCTCTCGCCGTTGACACGGCCGCGCACGGGGTGACGGTGAACTCGGTTGCCCCGGGCTGGATTGCGACGGGCTCGCAACTCGATTCAGAAGTGATCGAGGGAACACTGGTTCCCGCCGGTCGCAGCGGGACGCCCGCCGAGGTCGGTGCCGTCATCGCGAGCCTCGCGACTCCCGGGTCGGCGTACATCACAGGGCAAATCCTCGTCGTCGACGGCGGAAACGCCATCGCCGAAGAACGCCGGTTCGCGCGAGGTGACGCGTGAGGCTTGTCGTCGCAACCTGTTCGGTCGCGTATTCGGGTCGGCTCTCCGCGCACCTGCCTCTCGCGACGCGTGTGCTCATGCTCAAAGAGGACGGCAGCGTCCTCATCCATTCGGATGGCGGTTCGTACAAACCGCTCAACTGGATGAGCCCGCCGTGCGTCACCGACACCATCGACGTCGACGATGAGCAGCGCGAGGCCGGTGTCATCGAACAGTGGAAGGTGACACACACCAAAACGGCCGACATCCTCGTCATCTCGATTCACGAGATTCATCACGACTCGTCACACGAACTCGGCGTCGATCCCGGGCTTATCAAAGACGGTGTAGAAGCCGATCTACAGAAGTTGTCCGCCGAACACATCGAGGTCTACGGCGAAGGCTTCAGCCTGATTCGCCGCGAATACTTCACCGCCATCGGTCCCGTCGACATCCTCGCCCGTGACGAACACGGGGAAACCGTCGCCATTGAGATCAAGCGTCGCGGCGACATCGACGGAGTCGAACAGCTCACGCGTTATCTGGAACTGCTCAACCGCGATTCGACCCTTGCGCCGGTGCACGGGGTGTTCGCCGCACAGGAAATCAAACCGCAGGCGAGAACCCTGGCTGAAGACCGCGGAATCCGATGCGTTGTGCTCGACCTCGACGAACTGCGCGGTCTCGACACCTCGCACGACAAGTTGTTCTGATGCGCCCGTACGACGTCGTGTTGTGGGACCTCGACGGAACCATCATGGATTCCGCCCCGGGCATCTACCTGTCGTTTGAGCACACTTTTGCCGCGATGGGTCTGCCCGCACCCACACGCGACGAGCTGCGTCGATACCTCGGTCCCCCGTTGAAGTCGACGTTCGGCGAGATCATGGGGTTTTCCCCCGACGACACCGCGACGGCGATTGCTCTCTATCGCGACGAGTATCACTCGGTCGGTGCGTTCGAGGCGGAACCGTTCCCCGGAGTCGTCGACCTCATCGCCGAGGTGCGCGGCGCCGGAATGGTGACGGCACTGGCGACATCGAAGGCCGAAACGGCGGCCCGACTCGTCACCGGTCACTTCGGTTTGGACGGGCTGTTCGACGTGTACGGCTGTGCAACCAATGACGACGTGCGCAAGACAAAGTCCGATGTGCTCGAGTTCGTACTAGAGGAACTCGGTGATGTCGGACTCGACCGCGACCGAATCGTCCTCGTCGGTGACCGCATTCACGATGTCGAAGGGGCACGGGAATTCGGCATCGACTGCGTGCTCGTCGAATGGGGTTACGGGTCGCCCGGCGAGTTCGCCGAGGCGACCGCGAGCGTCGCGACGATCGACGACCTGGCTAGATTCCTCGGTCTTTAGCGACGCAGTCGGAAGAACGCGAGTCGGCCCGAGTTGAGGACGACGAACACCGACGAGAACGCCATCGCCAATCCCGCGACGGCCGGACCGACGATCCCCAACATCGCGACGGGAATCGCAAGCGCGTTGTAACTAAACGCCCACCAGAGATTTCCGCGAATCGTTGCAAGAGTGGACCTTGACAGTCGGATCGAATCGGCGACACGACGAACATCTGCCGACACGATGACGATGTCGCTCGCCTCGATGGCGACGTCAGTGCCGCCGCCCATCGCGATTCCGCAATCGGCCTGAGCCAGAGCCGCGGCGTCGTTAATTCCGTCGCCGACCATCGCGACGACTCGTCCCTGCTTCTGCAGTGATTCGATGAGCGCCTGTTTGTCGGCGGGAAGCATCGGGGCGTGAATCTCATCGACGCCGACCTCGGTGCCGATTCGATTGGCGACGAGTTCTGAATCACCGGATGCAAGTACGGTTCGAAGACCAAGTGCGCGAAGTGATTCAACCGCAGCGGCCGAGGATGGGCGAACCGGGTCACTGACCGCAATCGCTCCCATGACACTGTCGCCGTGAGTCAACACGGAGACGGTGTGCCCGTTCTCGGACCAGCCGGTGATAGTGGAACGAAGGTCGTCGGAAATGGTCGACCCTTCGGCGAACGCCCACTGCAGGGTTCCCACTCGCACTCGTGTCGACCCGAGATACCCGACGACACCGTGGCCGGGAACAGCGACAATGTCGGTGCCGGCAGGAATGTCGAGCCCCCGTGCGGTCGCTTCGGACACAATCGCGCGCGCGATGGGGTGATCGGTGCCCACGTCTATTCGTGCGGCATCAGACAGAACAACTGTGTCGTCAAGTCCTTCACCCGCGATGCCGACTACAGCGGGCCGACCGGCTGTCAAGGTCCCGGTCTTGTCGAACACAATGGTGTCGATTCGTCGGGTGCTCTCGAGTACATCGGTTCCGCGAATGACGATTCCACTGCGAGCGCCTCGGCCGGTTCCGACGAGCAGCGCCATCGGTGTCGCCAATCCCAACGCACACGGGCACGCAACGACGAGTGTCGCGACGGCAACAGAGATCGCGCGAGTGATGTCGGCGTCGTTGAGGTACCACCAGACCCCGGCACCAATCGCCAACACGATGACGAGCGGCACGAAAACAGCCGAAACTCGGTCGACAACTTTTTGGACGGGCGCCTTCGCTGCCTGTGCGGCCTCGACCATTGTGGTCAGGCGGGCTAGTTCCGTCGCGGCGCCAACAGCGGTCGCTTCGACAACGAGTCGGCCTCCGGCGTTGATGGTTCCTCCCGTGACCCGCATCCCGGGGGCAACCGCTACAGGCATGCTTTCACCCGTGACGGAACTCGCGTCGACGGTCGATGACCCCTCGATGATGATTCCGTCTGTTGCAATGACGGCTCCCGCGGTGACGACGAATCGGTCCCCGACCTGAACCGCTCCTGCGGGAAGGGTCACTTCGCGACCGTCCACAAGAAGGATTGCGTCCTTCGCCGCGACGTCGAGAAGTGCGGTGAGCGAAGTGCGTGCCGAACGCTTGGACAACGCCTCGAGATAACGCCCGAGTAGAACAAAAGCGGTGACGACCGCGGCGGACTCGAAATACAGAGCGTGTGCGGAGTCGCCGAACAGGGACATCTCCATTCGCATCCCGATCATGCCGGCGTGGGTGAACCCGACCGCATACACCGACCACAGGAACGCAACGATTACACCGAGTGAAACGAGAGTGTCCATTGTTGTTGCGCCGTGACGAAGATTCTTTGCCGCCGCCCGGTGGAACGGCCACGCCACCCAGGTCGCGATCGGAGTGGTCAGCGCGACGAGAGCCCACTGGTAGCCGTCGAACTGCAGATCGGTGACCATCGAAATCGCGACGACGGGCACGGCCAGCACAAGGCCGACAATCACGCGCCACATCAACAGTCGGTCAACGGGCGCTTCCGGTTCCCGCGTTGTCGT
>JBEGTE010000014.1:0-11976 GCA_041179605.1 Actinomycetota bacterium
CATCACTCGCTGAAGCGATTTACAAGGCGAAAAAGACAAGTGTTCCCAATGACAACATTGACCGAGCCGTCAAGCGTGGCGCCGGTCTGTCGGGTGATTCAGTCGATTACCAGACGATTATGTACGAAGGCTACGGGCCAAACGGGGTCGCACTCCTCATCGAGTGTCTAACCGACAACAAGAACCGTGCTGCTGCCGAAGTGCGGACTGCTATGTCGCGCAACGGTGGCGCGATGGCCGACCCCGGTTCGGTCGCTTACAACTTCGCCCGCAAGGGGGTCATCTCCATCACCAAGTCAGATGGCGTGACCGAAGACGACATCCTCATGGCAGTCCTCGACGCAGGCGCCGAAGAGGTCATCGACCAGGGCGGTGGGTTTGAGGTCATCACCGAACCGACCAATCTCGTCGCCGCGCGCACCGCGTTGGTTGAGGCCGGTCTCGATTACGATTCCGCAGAAGCCGAGTTTGTGCCGAACCTCTCGATCGACGTCGACGCGGCAACTGCTCGCAAGGTGTTCGCGCTGATTGATGCGCTCGAGGATTCGGACGACGTCCAAAACGTCTTTGCGAACTTCTCGATTCCGGCCGATGTTCAGGCCGAACTCGACGCGGACGAGTAGAACGTGCGCGTTCTCGGTGTCGACCCGGGCCTCACGCGATGTGGTTTCGGAATCATCGAGACCGGCGTCTCGCGTGACGTCAGCTTCGTTGACGTTGGCGTAGTGCGGTCGTCGACCGATCTCGGCCTGGAACTGCGACTGCTGACCATCCGTGACGAACTTGCGGCGGTTATCGACCGGACGAAACCCGACGTCATTGCGATTGAACGAGTCTTCGCCCAACACAACGTGCGCAGCGTTATGGGTACCGCGCAGGTCGCGGGCATCGCGCTGCTCCTTGCCGCAGAGCGGGGGATTGCGGTCGCTCTTCACACACCGAGTGAGGTCAAGGCGGCGGTCACGGGATACGGCCGAGCCGATAAGAAGCAGGTGACGACGATGGTTGCCAAAATTTTGAAGTTAGACGAATTGCCCAAGCCGGCGGACGCCGCCGATGCTCTCGCCCTTGCCATCTGTCACGTGTGGAAGGGGTCACCGGTGAATGCAACCGAAACGCCCGCTCAACGCGCGTGGCGAGCGGCTCTCGACAAGGGTCGCTCGTAGGCTGAAGCTATGTTGGCAACCGTTCGAGGAACGGTAACGAGCGTTGGCGTGTCCACGGTCGTTATCGAGGCGAGTGGCGTCGGGTACGAGGTATTCGTCCCGCGCGACGTCGCACTGTCACTTCGTCCCGGTTCCGATGGTTTCCTTCACACCGTCCTCATTCCGCGCGAAGACGAGTGGTTGTTGTTCGGCTTCCTCGACGTCGCCTCGAAGGAACTGTTCCATCTCCTCCGAGGCGTGACCGGAGTCGGCCCCAAAACGGCCTTGGCGGTACTCTCGACGCTGTCTAACGACGAAATCGACGCAGCAGTGTCTGCTGGCGACGACTCGCGCTTCCGAAGTGTTCCCGGCATTGGACAGAAAACGGCATCTCTCATCATTGTCAGTCTTACGGGGAAGATGCCACAGGCGGTTGACACCGCAGTCACCGATCTCACCGCGGCGCTCACGGGACTCGGGTGGGCTGCGCCCGTTGCATCCAACACCGCTCGAGAAGTGGTGCGCGACAACCCGACCGCGTCCCTGTCCGATCGAATCCGCGTCGCGCTGTCAAGTCTTGGCGGCGTTTCATGAGTGACGAAACATCCGAGGACCTTGTCTTCGAAGGGGCCTTGAGACCGGATTCTCTCGAGGAGTTCGTCGGCCAAGAGAAGGTACGCACACAACTATCCGTTCTTCTTGACGCCGCTCGTATGGAGTCGCGCTCGCCCGACCACATTCTTTTGGCGGGGCCACCCGGGCTGGGAAAAACGACTCTTGCGATGATTGTCGCTCATGCCGCGAACAGCCCGTTACGTCTCGCGAGTGGTCCCGGAATCAAACACACGGGGGATCTCGCGGCGATTCTGTCGGCACTCCAGCCCGGCGACACGCTCTTCATCGACGAAATCCACCGACTTCACCGTTCGGTCGAGGAAATGCTGTACCTCGCCATGGAGGACTATCGCATTGACATTGTTGTGGGGAAGGGTCCGGGCGCAACGACCGTTCCACTCGACATTGCGCCCTTCACTCTCGTCGGCGCGACCACTCGTTCGGGGATGTTGCCTGCGCCGCTTCGTGATCGATTCGGATTCACCGCGCACCTTGAGTACTACGAACATGACGAGATTGCACGCATCATCACGCGAAGCGCACAACTGCTGGGAATTGTGTTAGCCACAGCCGGAATCGATGAACTGAGCCGCCGTTCTCGTGGAACTCCCCGCATCGCAAATCGACTCTTACGTCGTGTGCGGGACTATCTGGTCGTGAATTCCGCCGAAGGGACCGAGTCGGCAGTTCGCGAGGCACTTCGCGTCTTCGATATCGACGAGCACGGATTGGATCGTCTCGACCGAGCAGTTCTGGTGGCTCTCGTCGATTCCTTCAGTGGAGGGCCGGTTGGTGTTTCGACACTCGCATCGGCGGTCGGCGAAGAAAAGGACACAATCGAATCGGTTGTTGAGCCGTACCTCGTCCGCGTCGGCCTTGTCGCTCGCACCCAGCGCGGTCGAATCGCCACGGCGCAGGCTTACGCGTTGCTCGGAAGGGCTAACCCCAGCGGACTATGATGGGGGAGTTGTGTCCCCACTCTGAAAGGTTCCCCCATGGATCCGCTTTCCCTCGGCATGTATGCCGTCCTCATCCTCATGGTCGTCTTCATGATCCGCAATTCGCGCAAGCAAAAGCAGGCCCGTGAGGAGCTCAACAACAACGTCGTCAAGGGTGCACACGTCATGACAACCGCGGGCATCTACGGCACCGTCGTCTCCGTTGACGACGCCGAGAACGAAATTGTCATTGAATCAACACCGGGCACAGTCCTTCGCATGCACCGTCAATCGGTTGCGTCGATTCTCGACAAGCCGGCTCCCGCAGCAGCGAAGTCGTCAGCAGCCAAGCCTGCCGCGAAGAAGCCCGCTGCAAAGAAGCCTGCTGCTCAGTCCGCCAAATAATCCCTTCGGAGTTCTTTTCTCGTGTCCACTACTAGCACCGCCCGTCGCGCCGTCCGTGCACTGACATGGCTTCTCATCATCACCGCGGGACTCGTTGCCTTGATCGGTGGTGGTGTCATTTGGGATAAGCAATCGTGGACGCCCAAACTCGCTCTTGACCTTGAGGGTGGAACCGAGATTATCCTCGCTCCGCAAATTCAAGAGGGAACGCAGGTCACCGAAGAGCAACTGGCTCAGGCTGTAGGAATCATTCGCGCTCGCGTTGACGCCACAGGCGTCAGCGAATCGGAAATCGCAACCCAGGGCGGAACGAACATCGTGGTGTCCATTCCCGGTACGCCCGATCAGGCAACGCTGGACCGCATTCGTTCGTCCGCAAAGCTGGAATTCCGTGCAGTTCTGTTGACTGATGCGGTCGCGTCACTGGAAGCGGTCGGTGGAACCACCGAAGGAACCACCGAGACGCCAGCGCCGACGCCCACTCCGTGGCCCGAGCCGACAGCTGAGCCGACTGACGGCAGCGACTCGAATTGGATCAACGACGAGCTCTATCAGACCTATCTCACGGCAACGTGTGATGAACTCGACGCTTCGGGGGCGAACATTGCGGACCCGACGAAGCCGCTCGTTGTTTGTTCCAACGATGGAATCTCCAAGTATGTCCTCGGCCCGGTAGAAGTTGACGGTTCGATGATCGCGGACGCTCAGGGTGACTACCTCTTTGGCTCAAACGGCGTTCAGACAAACGAATGGGGTGTCTACCTGACATTCAACGCCGAAGGAACGAAGGCGTTCTCGGACGTAACGCAGCGACTCACCACTCTGTCCGGTGCGCGAAACCAGTTCGCCATCGTCCTTGACGGCCGTGTCATCAGCGCTCCGCGCACGCTCGCCGCAATCGCCGACGGCAAGCCCGTCATCTCGGGCTCGTTCACCGAAGAGTCGTCCAAGACGCTTTCGGACCAGCTCAAGTTCGGTGCACTTCCGATCGGTTTCGAGGTGCAATCGTCCGACACTGTCACTCCGACTCTCGGTGTCGCGCAACTGCAATCGGGATTGATTGCGGGAGCAATCGGTCTGTTGCTTGTTGTCGTGTATTCACTTATTCAGTACCGAGCGCTCGCAGTTGTGACCATCACGTCGCTCATCGTCGCATTCGGTTTCACCTATCTCGTCATCACCTACCTGTCCGCAGCGAACGGCTACCGCCTTTCGCTCGCTGGTGTCGCCGGTTTGATCGTCGCGATCGGTATCACGGCCGACTCGTTCATTGTCTATTTCGAACGTGTTCGTGACGAATTGCGTGAAGGCCGTACGCTGGCCTCCGCAGTGGAATCGGGCTGGGCGCGTGCGGTTCGCACTATCGTCGTCTCCGACACGGTCAACCTTCTGGCTGCTGTCGTCCTTTTCGTCCTCGCAGTTGGAAACGTTCAAGGGTTTGCTTTCACACTCGGAGTCACAACGGTCGTCGACCTCGTCGTCGTCGCGTTGTTCACGCACCCGATGCTCCAGTTGCTCGCGCGCACGAAATTCTTCGCGTCCGGTCACCCGCTCTCGGGTCTCAATCCCAAGTCTCTCGGTGCCGTGTACCGCGGACGTGCGCAGTTCGTCGTGGACGAATCCGTAAGTGGAGCTGAACGCGGCAAGGTATCCAAGGAAGCGCGCAAGCGTCAAACGATCGCCGAACGTCGCGCGGCCGACAACGGAGGTGAATCGTGAGTTCCATCACACAGTTCGGAAACCGCCTGTACACCGGTGAAACGAGCATCAATTTCATCGGCCGACGAACCCTCTGGTACATCATCTCTGCAGTCGCCATCGGACTGGCAGTCGGCGTGACCGCCCTTCGTGGGGGATTCACCTTCGGCATCGAATTCCGTGGCGGATCCGAGTTCCAGATTTCGAACCCAGCACAGGTTGACACGTCAATCGCCGTTGACACCGTCACCGCCGCCGTTGGCGACGGAGCTGCTGCTCGCGCCACCATCGTTGGCGGTTCAAGTGTTCGTGTCCAGACCGACCAGCTCACCACCGAGGAGAGCGATGCACTTCGCTCAACTCTCGCTGAGGCATATTCAGTCGACGTGAACAACGTCACTTCGAACTTCATCGGCGCATCGTGGGGGAGCGACATCACAGCCCAAGCGCTTCGTGCCCTTGCCATCTTCGTTGCACTCGTCAGTGTCGTGATGGCGTTGTACTTCCGCACCTGGAAAATGTCGCTCGCGGCCATCATCGCGATGTTGCACGACCTCGTTATTACAGCTGCCGTCTATGGTGCGTTTGGTTTGGAAGTTACCCCTGCGGCAGTCATCGGTCTGTTGACGATTCTCGGTTACTCGCTGTACGACACTGTCGTTGTGTTTGACAAGGTTCGTGAGAACACCTCTGTCACGTATGACGAGTCAAAGCGGACGTTCGCAGACTCGGTCAACCTTGCGGTTAACCAGACTCTCGTTCGATCCATTAACACCAGCATCGTCGCGATTTTGCCGGTTGCATCCATCCTGTTCATCGGATCGATGTTGCTCGGTGCAGGTACGTTGCGAGACATCGCACTTGCTCTGTTTGTCGGAATTCTCTCTGGTGCATACTCGACGATGTTTGTTGCTGCGCCGCTCTACGCACAGTTGCGCGAAGGTGAGTCTGAAGACAAAAAGCAGGGTCGCCCCGAACGCAGCGAAATCGTTCGCAACTCCTCGGGCGCTGTTCGCTAAAACGCCTCGCCTACACTGTTACCAGGAGGCGCGATGACGGACACCGAATCCACTGGATCGATGATTCGTCGCGCTCTAACTCCGCGGCTGTTTGTGCGGTCAGAGTCGGGTGGTGTCCTCGAGCGCATCAAGCGGACGCTCCGTCAGCACAACGCGCGTGCCGATGTCGCGCTCGTCGATAAAGCCTTTGCCATCGCGAAAAAGGCGCACGAGGGCCAGTTACGAAAGTCGGGCGAACCGTACATCACCCACCCTCTAGCGGTAGCTGAAATCCTTGTCGATCTGGGAATCGGCGCGAAAACAATTGCCGCGGCGCTCCTCCACGACACTGTTGAAGACACCGACTATTCGATCGACCGGTTGCGCGTCGATTTCGGGGACGAGATCGCGCTTCTCGTCGACGGGGTGACCAAACTCGACCGACTGAAGTACGGTGAGGACGCC
Source organism: Actinomycetota bacterium (assembly GCA_041179605.1). Lineage (GTDB taxonomy): Bacteria > Actinomycetota > Actinomycetes > Actinomycetales > Microbacteriaceae > MWH-TA3. Next base: position 6,265 of record JBEGTE010000014.1, read on the forward strand.
CAAGCCGAAACGGTTCGCAAGATGGTTGTTGCAATGTCTAAGGACATTCGTGTCATCCTCATCAAGCTCGCGGACCGACTTCACAATGCCCGGACGTGGGGTTTCGTCGAATCGGCTTCGGCAGAGCGCAAAGCACGGGAAACGTTGGAAATCTATGCGCCTCTCGCTCACCGACTGGGTATCCAGACAATCAAGTGGGAGCTTGAGGACCTTTCCTTCGCAGTGCTCCACCCCAAGTTGTATGCCGAAATCGACACCCTGGTCAAGGAACGCACTCCGGAGAGCGAACGTTTCGTTCAGGACATCATCGACCAAATCTCGGGAGATTTGCGCGTCGCAAAAGTCAAGGGTCAAGTTAAGGGCCGCCAGAAGCAGCACTATTCGATTTATCAGAAGATGATTCGTCAATCGCGTGATTTTCAAGAGATCTACGACCTCACGGGAATTCGAATTCTCGTCCCCACTATCCGCGACTGTTACGCGGCTCTCGGTGCAGTTCACGCGCGGTGGAACCCAATGCCGGGACGTTTCAAGGACTACATAGCGACACCGAAATTCAACCTCTACCAAAGCCTTCATACGACCGTTTTCGGACCGGGTGGCAAGGCGGTCGAGATTCAGATTCGCACCGAGGACATGCATCGCCGCGCCGAATACGGTGTTGCCGCGCACTGGAAGTACAAGGAACGTCAGGCGCTGGGTCTCCGTACTCCAGAAGATCTGCCGCCCGACGAGAACATGGCGTGGCTCGCACACATCACGGACTGGGAAGCGGAGACCGAGGATCCCTCCGAGTTCCTCGATACGCTCCGGTACGAGATCGGCGCGAAAGAGGTCTACGTTTTCACGCCAAAGGGAAGGGTCATTGGTTTGCCCAGTGGCGCTACGCCGGTCGACTTTGCATACGCTGTCCACACCGAGATCGGTCAGCGCGTAATGGGCGCAAAGGTCAACGACAGACTCGTTCCACTCGACACCGTCTTGGGGTCGGGGGATACCGTCGAGGTGCTGACGAGCAAAAATCCTGATGCTGGTCCAAGCCAGGACTGGCTGAACTTTGTCACCTCGCAACGTGCTCGTTCGAAAATCCGGGGCTGGTTCACGAAGGAACGGCGTGACGAAGCCATTGAAAACGGTCGTGAGGCTCTCGCTCGCGTCGTGCGCAAAAAGAACCTTCCGTTGCACCGAGTGCTGTCCGCACAAAACCTTTCCGAAGTTGCGCATCTTCTCCGGTACGAGTCAGTCGACGGTCTGTACGCCGCAATCGGTGAAGGCCACGTTTCCACTCAGTCCGTACTCGAAAAATTCATGGCCCTCATGGACGAGAGCGCGTCGGACGACGACGTTTTCACTGTCCCGACGAAGAAACCAACCTCAAAGACCACCAACGATTCCGGTGTTCTCGTGCGCGGTGCACCCGACATTCTCGTCAAGCTCGCGAAGTGTTGTACGCCGGTCCCCGGCGATCTGATCGTCGGCTTTGTCACTCGTGGCAATGGGGTCTCTGTCCACCGCGGAGACTGCCCCAACGTCAAGGGCTTCGAGGGCGAGCGCGAGCGCATGATTGAGGTGGAATGGGGTGCTTCCGTCAAATCAATCTTCCGCGTGCAGATTCAGGTTGAGGCGCTCGACCGTTCCGCACTGTTGTCGGACATCACCCGTGTCCTCAGCGAACATCACGTCAACATCCTCTCGGCGACCGTCAACACCGACGCTTCCAAGAGACTGGCGACGCAACGATTCGTCTTCGAGATGTCAGACGCGACTCACCTGGACCGTGTCCTGCAGGCGGTTCGACGCATCGAAGCGGTGTACGACGTCTATCGCGTCAACTCGGGTTAACCGAGAGCAGCGAGCCATTCGCGCTTAGCGGCGATATCAGCTTCGAGCGCCTGTGACTTCGTCGCGTCCTTCGTGGTCTTGAGTTCGGCTTCGAGCGCTTCAATCGACGCCTCAACCTGTGCGGCAAACCCTTCACGTCGTCCAACCTTCTCGGGGTTGGTGCGGTCCAGGTGTTCCGCCTCGATTCCACGAACGTGACGCTCGATCTCGGCAAGTTTTGAGTTCACAGCGCGCTCATCCGCTTTGGCTACGTGCCCAACTGCGCTCCACGCGGCGTGCAGTTCGCGCAGTCCCTTCTTGGCAGCGCCTACCTCTGTTTCTTTGAGGAGGTGCTGGTACTTGGCAACCAGTTCAAGCTTCGCTGTCTTGTTCGCATCCCACTCGGCAGACCCGGCGTTGTACAGGGCGTCTCCGGCGGCCTTGAACCGATCCCACAGTTGGTTGTCAAGTGCGCGTGCGGCACGGGGTGCCTTCTTCCACTGCTCGAGAAGCGCGCGATACGCAGGAATCCCTTCGGCGCCCTTCTCCGCGAGCGCTTCCGCCTTCTCGCATAGCTCAGTCTTGACCGACTTTGCTTCCTTGTCGACGGCGTGCTTTCCGTTGAAGTACGCGCGCTGAGCCTTATCAAACGACTGACGCGCGGCGCGGAAACGTGACCACAATTCATCCGCAGCCTTCTTCGGAATGCGGTGGGGTAGCTTTTGTTCGTCCTGCCACTGTGTGAACAGTTCGGCCATTTCCTTCTGCGAGTTTCGCCAGTGAGTCTTGTCCGCGGGCTGCGCTGCAATCGCTTCGGCGCGTTCGACGATCGCGGTGCGCTTGGCGAGCGACTCTTCTGAATGTGCCTTGCTCGCTTCGTCCTGAGCCTTCTTAAGGTCACCGAGGGTTTCGGCGACGACGCCGACGCGAAGGCGAAGCGATTCAAGATCACCGACGGCATGTGCGTCGGTGAGGTCTACAACGAGTACCTGAACTGCAGTGAGGAGGTCCTTGGCCGGAGCGCCGTTCTTCGCGCGAGTCTCGAGCAGCGAAACCTTAGCTTCCAGGTCGACAAAGCGCTGCTCGTAGAACGCGAGCGCGTCGTCAGGTTCCGCGCCGACGACCTGTCCAACTGAACGCCAGTCGCCGTCCTTGACCCAGACAGTTCCATCGGCGTCAACGCGCCCGAATGCTTTGGTATTTGTAGCCACCCGACAAGCGTACACAGGAGTTTCATAGTGTCGATAGTCGAGTCCCGCCAGGTCGGCTCCGGCTGGTCGTAGTCTGGAACCGTGATGGAGTCGATGCGCCGCGGTTCAGCGCCCCTTGCGGTGCGCATGCGCCCGAGGTCGCTTGACGAAGTCGTTGGTCAATCGCACCTATTGGGGCAAGGCTCGCCCCTTCGGCGATTGTCCGAACCGGGCGGGTCGAGCGGTGTTTCCGTGGTTCTGTGGGGTCCTCCGGGAACGGGGAAGACCACCCTTGCTCATGCAATCGCGTCCTCGTCCGAACGTCACTTTGTTGAACTGTCGGCGGTAACCGCGGGAGTCAAAGACGTGCGTGCAGTCATGGATTCCGCTCTGGCGCGTGTCAGCGAGGGTGGCCGCCCAACTTTGCTGTTCCTCGACGAAATCCACCGATTCACGAAGGCTCAGCAAGACGCACTCCTCCCGGGTGTCGAGAACGGTTGGGTGACACTGGTCGCGGCGACGACCGAAAACCCGTCCTTCAGCGTGATCACACCGCTACTCAGTCGCTCACTCCTTCTCACGTTGCAACCGCTCACGGACGACGACGTGTTGACCGTCATTGACCGCGCCCTGACCGAACAGCACGGTCTCGGCAACCGGTACGCGATGGACGGCGATGCCCGCGAGTCGATAGCACGACTGTCGTCGGGTGACGCTCGCCGTGCACTGACCATCCTCGAGGCCGCGGCCGATTCGTTGGGCGATTCGGGAACTCTCTCCGTCGAGACCGTCGCGTCCGCCAGCGACCGTGCATTGCTGAGATACGACCGAGCCGGCGACGAACATTACGATGTCATCTCCGCGTTCATCAAGTCGGTTCGGGGGAGCGACGTCGACGCAGCCATTCACTACCTCGCTCGAATGATCGAGGCGGGAGAAGACTCTCGTTTTATTGCACGTCGACTCATCATCCTTGCTGCCGAGGACATCGGGGTCGCAGATCCGTCCAGCTTGACGATTGCCGTAGCCGCAGCCGAGGCGGTTCAGTTCATCGGCATGCCGGAAGGTCGCATCCCGCTCGCCGAGGCGACAATTCATCTTGCGTTGGCGCCGAAATCGAACGCGGCCATCGTCGCCATCGATGCTGCGCTGCGCGACATCCGCGACGGGAATTTTGAGCCCGTCCCTAAGCATCTCCGTGACGCCCACTATCCAGGAGCAAAGCGCCTTGGGCACGGCAAGAGTTATGTTTACCCGCACGAGGTTCCCGGCGGCGTCGCACAGCAGTCCTATCGCGACGGCGACTCGCCCACGTACTACCGCCCCAGCGCCTATGGTCGCGAGAAGGAATTGTCTGAACGCCTCGAGCGCATCCGAGCGATTTTGCGCGGGGAGTGAATGGAATACCAAACGGTTTCCTGTTAGGCTAGAAAGACCGCTGTGAGTGATTGACGTGCGGCTGCGTCTCCACAAAACAGTTTCGGTGTCATTAGCCGACACCGTGGCCCTCAATTTTCTCCCGACTGGGGAGTATCAATTGTTTGCATCCACGAAAAGGAAACTATGTCCGACAAGAACCGCACCCGCGCCAAGGTCCGCCTTTCGCGCGCTCTCGGAATCGCACTGACCCCCAAGGCTGCGCGCCTCATGGGAGAGTCGTCGTTCCCTCCCGGCCAGCACGGCCGCACCAAGCGCAAGTCCGAAGGTGACTTCGCGACCCGTTTGCGCGAGAAGCAGCGTCTTCGCGCCCAGTACGGAATCCGCGAAAAGCAGATGCGCAACACCTTCAACGAAGCGCGTCGCACCCAGGGCCTGACTGGTGAGAACCTCGTCGAGCTGCTCGAGATGCGTCTCGACGCTCTCGTGCTGCGTTCGGGCTTCGCTCGCACGACCGCACAGGCTCGTCAGATGGTTGTGCACCGCCACATCCTCGTTGACGGTCAGCTCGTGGACCGCCCGTCGTTCCGCGTCAAGCCCGGTCAGCTCATCCACGTCAAGGAGCGCTCGGAAGGAACCCCGCTGTTCCAGGACGCCGCGATCGGTGTTCACCGTGACGTTCTTCCCGCGGTCCCCGGTTACCTCGAGGTGTCGCTCGAAAAGCTTCAGTCGAAGCTCGTTCGTCGCCCGAAGCGTGCAGAGGTCCCCGTGCAGTGTGACGTACAGCTCGTCGTCGAGTACTACGCCGCCCGCTAAGCCCATCCGAGAGGGGGTGGGCTTCGTGCCCACCCCTTTTCTCTTTCCCCTAAACTTTTTCCCGTAAAGGAGTCCATCGTGAAGGCGTTTTTCTGGTTCGTCACCGGCGTTGTTGGTGGACTCGCGCTCGGTCACGTCATGGCGAATGATCCGCGCGGCCGCGCGATTCTCGCCGAGTTGGACAACGGTGCACGAGAGTTTGTTGAGGCCGTCAAGGACGGCTATTCGGAACGTCCCGATTCGTCGGTCAAATAGAAGGTCACGATGGAAACCGCTGAGATTCAACGCCGCTGGCTCAACTTCTTCGAGGGCCAGGGACACACCGTAGTCCCGTCGGCGTCACTTGTGTCGGACGACCCGACGCTGCTCTTCACGGTGGCGGGCATGGTTCCGTTCATTCCCTATCTCACGGGCGTTGTTCCTGCACCGTTCCCGCGTGCGACGAGCGTGCAGAAGTGCATCCGCACCCTTGACATCGAAGAAGTCGGAAAGACCGTGCGCCACGGAA
>JBEGTE010000015.1:0-13668 GCA_041179605.1 Actinomycetota bacterium
TTCGTGACAGCGACCACCTCGAACTCGTTCGCGACCCGATGCTCTCCGTTGTCGTGTTCCGTCGCAAGGGCTGGACTCAAGAGCAGTATTCGGACTGGAGTGACCGCATGTACAAGGAAGAAATCGCTGCGTGCTTCCCGTCAAAGCACCGCGGTGAACCGGTCCTTCGCTTCGCAATCGTCAACCCGCGCACTACGTTCGAACTATTGATGGAACTCGTCGAACGACTCAAGGAGGACTAGATGATCCCGCGCTGGCCCGCCGAATGGGAACGTCACGAACGCACGTGGATGGCGTGGCCTCACGCCGGATACACGCTCGGTGAAACCGACGCCGACACCGACGAGGCCCGCCGCGCGTGGTCGACAGTCGCCAACACCATCGTCAAGTACGAACCCGTATCGATGGTCGTCGATCCGTCTGCGGTACAGATTGCTAGTGAATGGCTTGACCCTCGTGTCGACCTCATCGTCGCGCCGCTGGACGACGCGTGGATGCGAGACATCGGGCCGACCTTCGTCAAAGCGAGCGACGGGACGGCACTCGGAGTTGACTGGGTGTTCAACGGGTGGGGCGCTCAGTCGTGGGCGACGTGGACGAAGGACGCCGAGATTGCGCGACACGTCCTCGGTGAAACAGGTACCGCAGTCATCTCGTCGGCGATGACCAACGAGGGCGGTGGAATTCACACCAACGGTCATGGCATCGTTCTCGTGACCGAAACCGTCCAGCTGGACGAAGGCCGCAATCCTGGATGGACGCGCGACGAAGTCGAACGCGAACTGTTCGACACTCTCGGCGCGACTCGGGTTGTGTGGATCCCGCGCGGACTTACCCGCGACTACGACGAGTTCGGAACCCGCGGACACATCGACATCGTCGCCGCATTCAGCAACGAGACGACGGTCCTGTTCCATGACCAGCGAAACCCTGAACACCCCGACTTCGAGGTGTCAAAGGTCGTGCGTGAGCGACTTGTCGCCGAAGGGTTCGACGTCATCCCCGTTCCGGCACCGACCGTCCTGACCGACGACGAAGGACCGGTCGACTACTCCTACATCAACCACTACGTCTGCAACAACGCAGTCATCCTGTGCGCGTTCGGCGACCCGAACGACGAGGTCGCCAAGGGCATCCTCGAAAAGGCGTACCCCGGTCGAGTCGTCGAACTCATTGACGCCCGCCCGCTGTTCGCGCGCGGTGGGGGAATCCACTGCATCACGCAGCAGCAGCCCGCTTAGCCCTGGTACTCCCATACGATTCGGTGCTTGTCCGAATAGCCGCGGTGACACTTCGGGCATGACTCCTTGCGGTGATAAGGCTTCCGGAAACGGTGGTACTCGTGACCGGCAGGACACATGCCGACCCATGTCGCGCGGTGTGTGGCGATTTCGTTTCGGTGAGTGACCCCACCCTGGTAGCCCAGCGAATTCGCAATCGCCTGCCATTCGCGCGAGTGACGATGGTCTTTCGGGGCAAGAGCGTGGGCGATCTCGTGCAGCATGACCTGCTCGCACTCGTCCAATGTCCACAATTCGCACAAGTATTTCGACATCGAAATCGTCCTGGTCGTGTGGTTACAGAGCCCGCCGCGCTTCTTCGCGTTGTCGAACCGGAACGACCACGGCGCGGGTGATTTTCGCAAGTGAATCGCGATGAGCTCATTCGCCATCATCGTCACTTCGGTCAAATCCGCCATGCGCTCCACGATAACCCCCACCCCCCACGATTTCGGCAACCAAATTCCTCTTCCCCAACGTTTTCGGAAACCATTTGAGGGTTTGAGCAAGTTCTCGCGCGAAAAGACTGATTGGTTACCGAAAACGAGGGACGTAAGAGGTTTGGTTACCGAAATCGTGGGGGGTGGGGTTAAGAACGGAAAAGTTTACGAGCCGGCGGGGGCGAGTCGATAGCAGTCACGTCGGTGACGATCGAACCCGCCGCCGACCACTCGGCTGCATCGGAACCGGCAACGGTGATCGCAGGGTGTGGGCCGAGTCCCGCCAACTTGGGTGACCACGACAGCGCGTCGGCGCTCGCGACCAAAACGACGTTTCCGAATCGCTTGGCGCGCATGACCCCTTGTTCGCCGGTTGCAATTGCGTGGGCGAACACGTGCCGCAGAGTCGCGAGTTGACCGCGGGCGAACGTCAGCGGCGGACCGTCGGCGATGTTCGCGACGAGGATCCCGCCGGGGGCGAGAAGTTTGCGGGCCGACGCATAGAACTCGACGCTGGTGACGTGGGCGGGGGTGCGTGCACCGCGGAACACGTCGACGACGATGACGTCGACGTGCCCGAGCAGCCCGTTGGGCAGCGACTCCATCACCTCTCGGGCGTCACCGTAACGACAGCGGATGGAGGCGCCACGCGGCAACGGCAAATGTTCGCGAACAAAGTCGATGAGGTCGCGCTCAATTTCGACAACCTGCTGGCGTGAGTTGGGGCGCGTCACCTCTATATAACGTGGGATGGTCAGAGCACCAGCGCCGAGGTGCAACGCGGTGATGGCGACACCGGCCGGGAAGGCCGAGTCGATGACGTGGCCGATCCGCTGGATGTAGTCGAAGTGCAATTCCGTCGGATCGGCGAGGTCCACGTGCGATTGGGGTGTTCCGTCAATTTCCAGAGTCCAACTTCCGCTGCGCCACGGGTCGGGAATGATCTCGGCGATGAGACCAGAGCCCGCCAATCGGCGCTGTAGAGGAGTGGACACAGCATCAATAATCGTTGCCAACTTGTAACTTTACAAACTCCGCAAACTCGTGTACCGTAGCAAGTTGCGCTCCTTTCTGTTCGGTCATCAAATGGTGGATGTCCGAATTCCCGTAAATAGTGGCGGGAAATGAACTCTCCAGCGCGTCCCAACTCACACGTAACCAATTGGGCTCATCGCCCGTGAAGGACATTTCTGTGGCTGTAAAGAAGAAATCTCAGGGGACCGGACGCGACGCGAACCGCGTGTCGTTTGCCAAGGTAACGGATGCTCTCACCGTTCCCGACCTCCTCGCTCTTCAGACCGAATCGTTCAAGTGGCTCATCGGAGAGGACGGCGCTGAAAAGTCCGGCCTCACCGAGATCTTCGAAGAGATCTCGCCGATCGAAAACGACACCATGCAGTTGTCGTTCACGAACCCGTACCTCGAAGAAAAGAAGTACGAGCTCGACGAGTGCAAGGAGCGCGGCAAGACCTACGCGGCTCCGCTCTACGTCGAAGCCGAGTTCATGAACCACATGACGGGTGAAATCAAGACCCAGACCGTGTTCATGGGCGACTTCCCGCTCATGACCCCCAAGGGCACATTCGTCATCAACGGAACCGAGCGTGTTGTCGTTTCGCAGCTCGTTCGCAGCCCCGGTGTCTACTTCGAGCGCGTCGACGACAAGACCACCGACAAGGACCTGTTCTCGTGCCGAATCATCCCCAGCCGCGGTGCATGGCTCGAGTTCGAAATCGACAAGCGTGACCAGGTCGGCGTTCGCATCGACCGCAAGCGTCGCCAGTCGGTGACCGTCTTCCTCAAGGCCCTCGGAATGACCAACGAGGACATCCTCAAAGAATTCGCCGGGTCGACCTCGATCCAGGCCACCCTTGACCACGACACGATCCTCAACCAGGACGAGGCGCTCAAGGACATCTACCGCAAGCTGCGTCCGGGCGAGCAGGTTGCGACCGAGGCCGCACGTTCACTCCTCGACAACTTCTACTTCAACTCGAAGCGCTTCGACCTCGCGAAGGTGGGCCGTTACAAGCTCAACCGCAAGCTCGGTATCGAACTCCCCGTTTCCGAGTCGGTTCTGACCCTCGCGGACATCACCGCGACGATCAAGTACCTCATCGCTCTGCACGAAGGTCACAAGACCATCCCCGGCAAGCGTGACGGCAAGAACGTCGAGATCCGTCTCGACATCGACGACATTGACCACTTCGGCAACCGTCGTATCCGCGCCGTCGGTGAACTCATCCAGAACCAGATCCGCACGGGTCTCTCGCGTATGGAACGAGTCGTTCGCGAACGCATGACCACGCAGGACGTCGAGGCGATCACGCCCCAGACCCTCATCAACATCCGTCCCGTCACCGCGGCGATCAAGGAGTTCTTCGGAACTTCGCAGCTGTCGCAGTTCATGGACCAGAACAACCCGCTCGCCGGACTCACCCACAAGCGTCGTCTGTCGGCGCTTGGGCCGGGTGGTCTGTCGCGTGAGCGCGCAGGTGTTGAGGTCCGTGACGTGCACCCCTCGCACTACGGACGTATGTGCCCGATCGAAACCCCTGAAGGCCCGAACATCGGTCTCATCGGTTCGCTCGCATCGTTCGCACGTATCAACGCGTTCGGGTTCATCGAGACCCCGTACCGTCGCGTTGAGAACGGCAAGGTCACGAACAAGATTGACTACCTCACCGCATCGGACGAAGACGAGCACATCGTCGCGCAGGCAGGTGCCCCGGTTGACGCCGACGGCAAGCTGACCGAAGAGCGCGTGCTCGTTCGTATTAAGGGTGGAGAGGTCGACACCGTTCCTCGCGAACGCGTCGACTACATGGACGTTTCGCCGCGCCAGATGGTGTCGATCGCAACGTCGCTCATTCCGTTCCTTGAGCACGACGACGCGAACCGCGCACTCATGGGTGCCAACATGCAGCGCCAGGCCGTGCCGCTCCTCCGTTCGGAAGCCCCGATCGTCGGAACCGGTATGGAATCCTTCGCCGCGGTTGACGCGGGTGACGTCATCGTTGCCACCGCCGGTGGTGTCGTCGAAGAAGTTTCGGGTGACTACATCGTTGTTGCTGAGGACGGTGGCGCGCACACGCGTTACGAACTCCGCAAGTTCGAGCGTTCGAACCAGGGAACCAACTACAACCACCGCATCGTCGTCACCGAAGGCCAGAAGGTTGCCACCGGCGCCGTCCTCGCCGACGGTCCCGCGACCGAAGACGGTGAACTCGCACTCGGAAAGAACCTCCTCGTGGCATTCATGTCATGGGAAGGTCACAACTTCGAGGACGCGATCATCCTCAGCCAGAACCTGGTCAAGGACGACACCCTCTCGTCGATTCACATCGAAGAGTACGAAGTGGACGCCCGCGACACCAAGCTCGGGCCGCAGGAGATCACGCGTGACATCCCCAACCAGTCGCAGGAGAGCCTCGCTCACCTCGACGAGGACGGAATCGTTCGCATTGGTGCCGAGGTTCGCCCCGGCGACATCCTCGTCGGTCGCATCACCCCGAAGGGTGAGACCGAACTGAGCGCAGAAGAGCGACTCCTCCGCGCGATCTTCGCCGAAAAGGGCAAGGAAGTTCGTGACTCGTCGCTCCGTGTTCCGCACGGCGAGCAGGGAACCGTCATCGACGTCAAAATCTTCGACGCGAACGACGACGACGACGAACTCGGCAACGGTGTTCTCAAGAAGGTCGTCGTCTACATCGCCCAGAAGCGCAAGATCTCTGAAGGTGACAAGCTCGCTGGTCGCCACGGAAACAAGGGTGTTATCGCCAAGATCCTGCCCGTCGAGGACATGCCGTTCCTCGAGGACGGAACTCCGGTCGACGTCGTCCTCAACCCGCTCGGTGTCCCCGGTCGAATGAACTTCGGCCAGGTGCTCGAAATCCACTTGGGATGGGCTGCCAAGCAGGGATGGAAGGTCGACGGAAACCCCGCGTGGGCGAAGGTCCTTCCGGAAGAGGCTCGCGACGTTGCTCCCGGAACAAAGGTTGCGACTCCCGTCTTCGACGGCGCGCACGAAGAGGAAATCGCCGGACTGCTCGACGCCACGCTTCCCCGTGAAAACGGCCAGAAGCTCATCGGCTCGACCGGTAAGGCCCGACTCTTCGACGGCCGTTCGGGTGAACCGTTCCCCGACCCCATCTCGGTCGGATACATGTACATCCTCAAGCTCCACCACCTCGTTGACGACAAGATTCACGCTCGTTCGACGGGACCGTACTCGATGATCACCCAGCAGCCGCTCGGTGGTAAGGCTCAGTTCGGTGGACAGCGATTCGGTGAGATGGAGGTGTGGGCTCTCGAGGCCTACGGTGCCTCCTACGCTCTGCAGGAACTCCTCACCATCAAGTCCGACGACATCGCCGGTCGTGTCAAGGTGTACGAAGCCATCGTCAAGGGCCAGAACATTCAGGAGCCGGGTATCCCCGAGTCCTTCAAGGTCCTCATGAAGGAAATGCAGTCTCTCGGACTCAACGTCGAGGTTCTCGACGCAGGCGAGAACCCTGTCAACCTTCGCGACACGGCGGACGACGCCGACCGCGCAACCGCTTCGCTGGGTGTCAACATCGCCCGCGAAGAGACCGCCGCTGTGGACTACGCCGAGTAAGCGCGTCCGAACGACTTATTGATATTCGAGAAGCACGAAAGAGAACAACGTGATCGACGCAACAACGTTTGAGAAGATTCGCATCAAGCTCGCGACGAACGACCAGATTCGTTCATGGTCGAGCGGTGAGGTGAAGAAGCCTGAAACCATCAACTACCGCACCCTCAAGCCCGAGAAGGACGGTCTGTTCGGTGAGCAGATCTTCGGTCCTTCCAAGGACTGGGAGTGTGCTTGTGGAAAGTACAAGCGCGTTCGCTTCAAGGGTGTCACCTGTGAGCGATGCGGTGTTGAGGTTACCCGCCAGGCGGTTCGCCGTGAGCGCATGGGCCACATCGAGCTCGCCGCTCCGGTAACGCACATCTGGTACTTCAAGGGTGTCCCGAGCCGCCTCGGTTACCTCCTCGACATGGCGCCGAAGGACCTCGAAAAGGTCATCTACTTCGCCGCGTACATGATCACCTCGATCAACGACCAGGCGATCCACGAGGACCTGCCGATGATCGAGAAGCGTGTCCAGACCGAAATCCGCGACCTCGAAAAGGTTCGTGACGAGGAAGTCGCCGACCGTCAGAAGGAACTCGAAGCCGAGCTCGCGAAGCTCGAAGCCGAAGAGGCCAAGGCGGACGTCAAGCGCAAGGCCAAGGAATCGGCCGAACGTGAAATGGCGAACATTGCCAAGTCGTTCAACGACGAGATCGCTCAGTGGACCAACGCGTGGGACTCGTTCCGCAACCTCAAGCAGAACGAACTCAAGGCTGACGACGTCGCCTTCCGCTTCCTCGTCGACAACTTCCGTGGAAACACGGACCCGTCGAAGGAATCGCTCGGCGCGACCTACTTCACCGCTCTCATGGGTGCAGAGGCGATCGAGCACGTTCTCAAGGGACTCGGCGCAAACGACCGACAGAAGCTCATCGAGACGGCTGACGTCCTCCGCGACGAAATTCAGAACGGCAAGGGACAGCGCAAGGTCCGTGCGATCAAGCGCCTCAAGGTTGTCAACTCGTTCCTCGTTCCCGCTGGTCAGGACCCGAAGGACGTTCCGCTTCCCGAGTCGATGGTCATGCGTGTCATCCCCGTCATCCCGCCGGACCTTCGTCCGATGGTTCAGCTCGACGGCGGACGTTTCGCAACCTCCGACCTCAACGACCTGTACCGCCGCGTCATCAACCGCAACAACCGTCTGAAGCGATTCGACGAGCAGCAGACGCCGCAGATCATCAAGAACAACGAAAAGCGCATGCTGCAGGAAGCTGTCGACGCGCTGTTCGACAACGGTCGTCGTGGACGCCCCGTTACCGGAACCGGTAACCGTGCGCTCAAGTCGCTCTCCGACATGCTCAAGGGTAAGCAGGGTCGTTTCCGTCAGAACCTGCTCGGAAAGCGCGTTGACTACTCGGGTCGTTCGGTTATCGTCGTCGGTCCTCAGCTCAAGCTGCACCAGTGTGGTCTGCCCAAGCAGATGGCCCTCGAACTGTTCAAGCCGTTTGTCATCAAGCAGCTCCAGGACAAGGGACTGGCATCGTCGATCAAGAGCGCGAAGCGCATGGTCGAGCGTGCGTACCCTGAGGTTTGGGGAGAGCTCGAAGAGATCATCCGCGACCGCCCGGTTCTGCTGAACCGTGCACCGACGCTTCACCGCCTCGGAATTCAGGCGTTCGAGCCGCAGCTCGTTGAAGGTAAGGCCATCCAGCTTCACCCGCTCGTCTGTGCAGCGTTCAACGCCGACTTCGACGGTGACCAGATGGCTGTCCACCTTCCCCTGTCGGTTGAGGCCCAGGCCGAAGCGCGCGTTCTCATGCTCGCCTCGAACAACATCCTCAAGCCGTCGGACGGTCGCCCGGTTACGGTTCCGACCCAGGACATGATCATCGGTCTGCACCACCTCACCACCGTTCGCCCCGGCGCGACCGGTGAGGGCAAGATCTTCGGCTCGATCGCCGAAGCCACCATGGCGCACGACCTCGGTCACATTCACATCAACGCGCTCATCAAGTTGCGTGTACCCGGTGTTGTCTTCGCCGCTGGCGAGGCACCCGAGGGCTACTCGGACGGCAAGGCGTTCACGACCACTCTCGGTCAGGCGATCTTCAACGAGCAGCTCCCGGCGTCGTACCCTTACGTGACCAAGGTCGCGGACAAGGGTGTCATCACCGAGATCGTCGAAATCCTCGCTGAGCAGTACCAGAAGGTGGAAGTTGCGGCAACGCTCGACCGCCTCAAGGATGCAGGTTTCCGTTGGGCGACCCGTTCGGGTGTCACCGTTGCACTGAGCGACGTCATCACCCCGAAGGCTAAGGGCTCGATCATCGAGAAGCACGAGAAGCTCGCTGCCAAGGTTGACGGTCAGTTCGAAAAGGGACTCATCTCCGAAGACGAGCGCCACAAGGAGCTCATCGGCATCTGGACCGAAGCGAACAAGGAAATCTCCGAGGCCCTCAAGGCGGACTTCGCGGCGGACGGTTACAACACCATCAACCGCATGGTCACCTCGGGTGCTCGTGGTAACTGGCTCCAAGTCGGCAACATTGCCGGTATGCGTGGTCTTGTTGCGAACCCGAAGGGTGAGATCATCTCGACCCCGATTAAGAACTCGTACCGTGAGGGACTGTCGGTCGCCGAGTACTTCATCGCCACCCACGGTGCGCGTAAGGGACTTGCGGACACCGCTCTCCGTACCGCGGACTCGGGTTACCTCACTCGTCGTCTCGTCGACGTTTCGCAGGATGTCATCATCCGCGAAGCCGACTGTGGCACGACCAAGGGGCTCGCTTTCGAGATCGCCGAAAACGGCGTCGCAGTCGACAACGTCGAGAACCTCGTGTTCTCGCGTACGCTCGCCGCGGCCGCTGTTGACGGCAAGGGAAAGACCGTCGCCGAGGCAGGCACCGAGATTCGTCGCCAGACGATCAAGGACCTCATCGCCGCCGGCGTCTCGTCGCTCCTCGTTCGTTCGCCGCTGACGTGTGAATCGCGTCAGGGTGTGTGTGGCGCGTGCTACGGACTCTCGATGGCAACAGGTAAGACCGTTGACCTCGGTGAGGCCGTCGGTATCATCGCCGCCCAGTCGATCGGTGAGCCCGGAACCCAGCTGACGATGCGTACCTTCCACACCGGTGGATCGGCTGCTGCAGCGGACATCACGCAGGGTCTTCCTCGTGTCGCCGAGCTCTTCGAAGCCCGCACCCCTCGCGGCGCCAGCCCCATCGCTGACGCCAAGGGTCGCGTGGCGATGGACGAGTCCGGAGTCATCCGCAAGCTCGTCCTCACGCCCGACAACGGTGACGAGGTCTACACCTACAACATCACGAAGCACGCGAAGTTGCTCGTCGAAGACGGCCAGTCGGTCGAAGCCGGCCAGCAGCTCTTCGAAGGAACGTTGGACCCGAAGGACATCCTCCGTGTTCTCAACGTTCGCGAGGTTCAGAAGCACCTCGTCGAAGGCGTCCAGGGTGTGTACAAGTCGCAGGGTGTTCCCATCCACGACAAGCACATCGAGGTCATCGTTCGTCAGATGCTCCGCATGGTCTCGATCGTTGACCAGGGTGACACCGAGTTCGTTCCCGGTGAGCTCGTCGACAACATCCGTTTCCGGGAGGCAAACCGCGACGCAGTGTCGCGTGGTGCCAAGCCGGCGACCGCCCGTGCCGAACTTCTCGGTATCACCAAGGCGTCGCTCGCAACCGAGTCGTGGCTGTCGGCCGCATCGTTCCAGGAGACGACCCGCGTTCTCACGCAGGCCGCTCTGGACCGCAAGTCCGACCCGCTGATCGGTCTCAAGGAGAACGTCATCATCGGAAAGCTCATCCCGGCGGGAACCGGTCTGCAGAAGTACCGCGGAACCGAAATCACCGCCAACGTCGAAGAAGCCGACAAGCGTTACCCGTCGCGCCACTTCGAGGTCGGAGGCTTCTCGGACGACGCGTTCACCTACGCGGACATCGAATCCTTCAACTCGGCGTCGTACGACGCGAGCGGATTCTCGACCGAGTACTAAACCGCTTCACGCACGAACGGGGGTCCTTCGGGGCCCCCGTTTCGCGTCTCCCATCCTTCCCCCTTCCCCCTTCCCCCATCCCCTTCCGTTAATTCACACACTTCGCCGGTTCCGGAGACTTTGGTAGCAAAAGTGCCGAAATGTGTGAGGAATCGGTGGGAGCGCCGAGGAACGTGTGAATAACCGAAGGGGTGGCGGGGGCGAGCGGAATAGCGTGAGCGGATGCGCACTCTATATATATGTGCGGTCGTCGTATGGGGGATTGCTCTCGCGCGGGCTGACTTCGCAGAGCACCGGTTGCCCGATCGGTTGACGCTTCCGGCGATTCCCGCGGCAATTGCGACCGTCGCGACGCTGTGGCCGACCAACCTCGGCGTCGCCGTTCAGTGGGGAATCGTGGTTGTCGCAGGAGCCACGATTCTCGCCCTCGTCGCAGACCTGGGTTGGGGTGATGTGAAACTGGTCGCGTCTCTGGGCATAATCGCGGGTGGATCCACCACCATCACGCACGCCGCCACCATAATCTGCTTAGCGGGGGGAGCCCATGTTCTTGTTCACATGGTCGTCGACGGTGACAAACGCGCACACATCCCGTTCGGGCCAGCTCTACTCACCGGATTCGCACCTTCCGTCCTCGTTCTGACCTGACCCGAGGTTGCCCAACTCCCAAATCCCCTGTACGCTTGACCTTTGGTGCGTGTTCCCGCGTGCGAGCAATCGTGAACGGAAACAACACCGACGGACCGTAATCCGGACGTCCACTGTGATGGTGGTCGACCGAGGTCCCCACGGCATACCGGCCGCCGGCCGGTTGGCGGGAGGGTTGAGAAATCGACCCCCACACCACAACTGTCACCGTGCAGTTACAACAAGGAGAAAAGTCGTGCCAACGATTCAGCAGTTGGTTCGCAAGGGACGTAGCCCCAAGGTCACCAAGACCAAGGCGCCCGCGCTCAAGTCGAACCCCCAGCAGCGTGGAGTGTGCACCCGTGTGTACACCACCACCCCGAAGAAGCCGAACTCGGCTCTTCGTAAGGTTGCCCGTGTCAAGCTTTCGAACGGCGTCGAGGTTACCGCGTACATTCCCGGTGAAGGCCACAACCTTCAGGAGCACTCGATGGTGCTCGTCCGTGGTGGACGTGTGAAGGACCTCGGCTCGTAGCCGCTACGGAGCGAAGGCGGAGAAGAAGTAATGCCTCGTAAAGGACCCGCAACTAAGCGCCCCGTTATCGCTGACCCCGTCTACGGTTCGCCCGTAGTCTCGCAGCTCGTCAACAAGATCCTCCTCGACGGTAAGAAGGACCTCGCCCAGCGCATCGTTTACGGTGCACTCGAAGGCGTCGCCACCAAGTCGAGCCAGGACCCGGTTGTCGTTCTCAAGAAGGCCCTGGACAACGTCCGCCCCACGCTCGAGGTTCGCTCGCGCCGTGTTGGTGGATCGACCTACCAGGTCCCCGTCGAGGTCAAGCCTCACCGTGCGAACACTCTCGCACTGCGTTGGCTGACCTCGTACGCGAAGTCGCGTCGTGAAAAGACGATGACCGAGCGTCTCATGAACGAAATCCTCGACGCATCGAACGGTCTCGGAGCGGCAGTCAAGCGCCGTGAAGACACCCACAAGATGGCCGAGTCGAACAAGGCGTTCGCGCACTACCGCTGGTAGTCGCAATCGGGGCCGGTCTTCGGGCCGGTCCCGACCCCCAACTTTCCCCCATACAGAAACACTTACGGAGAACAGCACATGGCACAGGACGTGCTCACGGACCTCAAGAAGG
The DNA here is from genome assembly GCA_041179605.1 of Actinomycetota bacterium. Classification (GTDB taxonomy): domain Bacteria; phylum Actinomycetota; class Actinomycetes; order Actinomycetales; family Microbacteriaceae; genus MWH-TA3. Next base: position 12,111 of record JBEGTE010000015.1, read on the forward strand.
TTCGCAACATCGGCATCATGGCGCACATCGACGCCGGTAAGACCACGACGACCGAACGTATCCTCTTCTACACCGGTATCACCCACAAGATTGGTGAAGTTCACGACGGTGCAGCCACCATGGACTGGATGGCACAGGAGCAGGAGCGCGGTATCACCATTACTTCGGCTGCGACGACGTGTTTCTGGGACAAGAACCAGATCAACATCATCGACACCCCGGGTCACGTTGACTTCACGGTCGAGGTGGAGCGTTCGCTCCGCGTTCTCGACGGTGCTGTTGCCGTCTTCGACGGTAAGGAAGGTGTCGAGCCTCAGTCCGAGACCGTGTGGCGTCAGGCTGATAAGTACAACGTTCCCCGTATCTGCTTCGTCAACAAGATGGACAAGCTCGGTGCTGACTTTTACTTCACCGTAGACACGATCGTCAAGCGTCTCGGCGCTAAGCCGCTCGTCATCCAGCTCCCGATCGGTTTCGAGTCGACCTTCGTCGGCGTCGTTGACCTCATCGAGATGCGTGCTCTCGTCTGGCAGGGTGACTCGAAGGGTGACGTTACCCTCGGCGCACAGTACGAAGTTCAGGAAATCCCCGCGGACATGCAGGCGAAGGCCGAAGAGTACCGCGCACAGCTCGTTGAGGCAGTTGCCGAAGCGGACGACGACCTGCTCGAGAAGTACCTCGGCGGAGAAGAACTGACCATCCCCGAGATCAAGGGCGCGATCCGCAAGCTGACCATCGCTGGCGCTGCGTACCCGGTTCTCTGTGGTTCGGCGTTCAAGAACCGTGGTGTTCAGCCGATGCTCGACGCAGTCATCGACTACTTGCCTTCGCCGCTCGATGTTCCCGATGTTGAGGGAACCGACGTTCGCGACCCCGAGAAGCACCTCACGCGCAAGCCTGAATCGACGGAGCCGTTCTCGGCCCTCGCCTTCAAGATTGCCGTTCACCCCTTCTTCGGTCGACTGACCTACGTCCGCGTCTACTCGGGCAAGCTGAACTCGGGTGAGCAGATCATCAACTCGACGAAGGACAAGAAGGAGCGCATCGGAAAGATCTTCCAGATGCACTCGAACAAGGAAAACCCGGTCGAATCGGTTACCGCTGGACACATCTACGCGGTCATTGGGCTCAAGGACACCACCACTGGTGACACCCTCTGTGACCCGAACAACGCGATCGTCCTTGAGTCGATGACCTTCCCCGAGCCCGTTATCGAGGTCGCCATCGAGCCCAAGACCAAGGCCGACCAGGAAAAGCTGGGTGTTGCAATCCAGAAGCTCGCCGAAGAAGACCCGACCTTCCGCACGGAACTGAACCAGGAGACTGGCCAGACCGTCATCAAGGGAATGGGTGAACTTCACCTCGACATCCTCGTTGACCGCATGAAGCGCGAGTTCGGCGTCGAGGCGAACGTCGGTAAGCCGCAGGTTGCGTACCGCGAGACCCTCAAGAAGACGGTCGAGAAGTACGACTACACGCACAAGAAGCAGACCGGTGGTTCGGGTCAGTTCGCAAAGGTTCAGATCACTCTCGAGCCGATGGAAGTTACCGCCGAGAC
>JBEGTE010000016.1:0-10677 GCA_041179605.1 Actinomycetota bacterium
GTCGGCAACCTCGTCAAGAAGCGGTCGGTCGTTTTCGTGCCCGATTGCGGAAACCAGCGGTGTTTCGCACATCGCGGCCGCGCGGACGACCCGTTCGTCACTGAACGGCAAGAGGTGCAGGAACTCGCCGCCACCGCGGGCGACGATGATGACGTCGACTTCTGGGTCGGCATCGAGTGTCTGGATTGCCGCAGCGACCTGCGGTGCGCACTGTTCACCCTGTACGAGAGTGTGGATTGTCCTGAACTTCGCGTCCGACCAGCGCAGTTTGGCGTTGGTGATGACGTCTTTTTCGGCGTCGGAATCTTTGCCCGTGATCAGCCCGATGCAGAGCGGCAAGAACGGAAGCGGCTTTTTGCGTGCGGCGTCCAACAGCCCCTCGGCGTCGAGTTCCTGGCGCAGTCGCTCGATTTTCTCAAGGATGTCACCAAGGCCTTCGTGGCGAATCTGTTTGACGACGAACGACAGGGATCCGCCACCCACCCAGAAGTCGGGTTTCGCGAGGACCCGCACCTTGTCGCCCTGTTTGAATGTCTCGGTCAAGCCCTCGAGGGTTGAGTTCCACGCGGTGATGTTGATTGACGCGTCCCCGTCGAGGTCCTTGAGCTTGCCGTAATGAGCCTTTGCCCGGGGATTCCATTCCGCGAGCTGACCTTCGATCCACACGTCCGGCAACTGGCCGATGTAATTGCGCAGAGAATTCGAGACGTCGGAAACCGTCCGAACCACCTCTGCGCCAGAAACCGTCATGACAACCACCGTACCCGCGAGCGGCGACGTACACGGAGTACGGTTGAGTGACGTGTTGTAAAGGACCAGCGTGAGACCCATCACCTTCATCTATGACGATCTCGGTTTGCTCGACACCGCGTCGGAGAAGGTGCGCGAGCAGCTTCGCGACATGGTGCCGATGACGTCGGCGACGGAATTTGCGGACGAGCCGATTATTTTGGACGCGATGCCGTCGCTCGACCACGCCGACGATTTCATGGACCGCGTGATTGCCATGCTGACCGATCTGCACGTTGTTTTTACCCTCTCCGCGCTGGTCGGGGAACGCACCGACCTTGAGGCGGCGCTCGCCGAACCTCTGACGTTGGCAACGCTCAACCTCGCTGGGCTGCGCCGATTCCACGGCGCATTCGACGGCGACTACGAGTGGGACTCGGACGACAACGGGCTCATCGTGAACTGGGCCAACGACGACCAGGTCGTCCGATTACACGTTCCCGACCCGCGCGAGGGAACGGACTTTGTCCTTACGGCGACCGGTCCGCACGGTACGTTCGACTGGCGCTCATTTGGCGATCTGGGAGTAGACCTGTGAGCAATCACAACAGCTGGTACCGCGCCGTTCTCGTGTTGTTCGCGATGTTGGGACTGACGAACGCGTCCCTTTTGGCCCGACTTCCCGAGGTTCGTGACGCGGTGAACACGACAACCGCAGGCATCGGCTTTATTTTGCTTGGCTTCGCGATCGGGTCACTCGCCGGGCTCATGCTTGCTGGCCGACTCGTCGAGCGAGTGGGTGTGAAACCCATCATCGTCTGGGGCTTTATCGGGTCGGCTGCAGCTGTGCTTGGACAAGCAGCCGCAATTGCATTTGGCTCGAGCGTCGCGCTCTTCATCGGTTTCGTCGCGTTGGGAATCGTCGGCTCTGCTGCCGATGTGGCCATCAACGTCAGCGGGTCCGCACTCGAACAATCGATGGGCAAGACAATCATGCCGATGTTGCATGCCGGCTTCTCCGTCGGAACGTTTGTCGGTGTCGGTGTCGGAACTCTCGGCACGATTGTCGGGTTCTCACTCGTCGTTCAGATCGCGGTGCTCGCTTTGGCGACATCTCTAGTGGCGGTTGTCGCTTCGCGGTCCATCCATGTTGGCGGCGCGGCGGCGAAATCCGACGAAGTGGAGTCTGCTCCCGCCCGTCCACTCTGGAAGTCCCCGCTCGTCCTCGCGCTGGGGGCCGGCATCTTCGCAATCACGCTCGCCGAAGGCGCATCCAACGACTGGCTCGTGCTGTCGATCGTCGACGACTACAACGAATCAAGGACGAACGGCGCGATCGCCTATGCGGTTCTCATGATCGCGATGATCGCCACCCGCGTCGCGGGAGGTCGAATCGCCGACCGACTCGGTCGAGCGCGAACCCTGCAAATATTCGCCATCATCGGTGCAGTCGGAATCACCCTTGTCATTCTCGGCGGAACGTTGCCTATCGCTCTCATCGGGTCAGCATTGTGGGGCGCCGGGGTCGCACTCGGATTTCCGCTGTTCTTGTCGGCTGCGGGAGAGGGTGAAAACCCTGCGCGCCGCGTGTCGTTCGTCGCGTCGGCTGGCTACATGGCGTTCCTCGTCGGACCGCCGGTTCTGGGAATCATCGCGCAGTCCATCGGATTATTGTCCATGTTCTGGATCGTTGCCGTGTGCGCGGTTGCGGCGGCAGTCTTTGCCCGCGCAACGGGCGCGAAGCAGACTGCCTAAACTAGAACGGTGAGCGCGGTCAACATCGGGAAGACATCAGTCGAATTGGCTGTCCGCCACCCCGCGCGCACCACTCCGCTCGAGGAAGTGGCGACTGAGGGCCAGAAGCGCATTCTCCTTGCTGCTCCGCGCGGATATTGCGCCGGAGTCGACCGCGCCGTTGTCGCCGTCGAAAAGGCGATCGAACAGTATGGCGCTCCGGTGTACGTGCGTAAGCAGATTGTGCACAACGTCGAGGTCGTCACGAGCCTGACCGAACGTGGAGCCATTTTCGTTGACGAAGTCGACGAAGTGCCTGACGGTTCGCACCTGGTGTTCAGCGCGCACGGTGTCTCGCCCAAGGTTAAGTCGGATGCGGCATCCAAGAACCTGCTCGCCATCGACGCGACCTGCCCGCTCGTCACCAAGGTGCATCGCGAAGCGGAGCGTTTCTCGCGCCAGGACTTCCATATTCTTCTCGTCGGCCACGAAGGGCATGAAGAGGTCGAAGGCACGATGGGTCATGCTCCCGACAACACGACCCTCGTGAATGACCCCGATGCGGCGGACACAGTGGATGTTCCCGACACGGAGAACCTGATCTGGCTCTCGCAGACCACACTGTCGGTAGACGAAACCATGGAAACGGTTCGTCGACTTCGAGCACGTTTCCCGCATCTGCAGGATCCGCCGAGCGACGACATTTGCTACGCGACTCAGAACCGCCAGGTTGCCATCAAGAAAATCGCACCGGATTGTGACCTGGTCCTCGTCGTCGGAAGTTCGAACTCGTCGAATTCGGTGCGACTCGTCGAAGTTGCTCTGGATGCTGGAGCTCGGTCGGCGTACCGCATTGACTACTCGAGCGAAATCAAGCAGGAATGGCTCGACGGTGTTTCGACGATTGGCCTGTCATCGGGTGCGAGCGTTCCGGAATACCTGGTCGACGAGGTCCTCGCCGACCTTCGCCACGCGGGATTCGCACATGTTGACACCATCACGACGGCGACGGAGGACCTTATGTTCTCGTTGCCGAAGGAATTGCGCGGAGACGACCGTGCCCTCGGCGGTCGCAAGAACTAGCGGGATTCGCCGGGGTAGACGACGCCGATTTGGTGACGCGCTGCCGCAATCGTTTCGATGTCCTGAACCGACGCGTCGAGGTCGCGCCACGGTGATTCGGTCAGCCCCTCTGAGATGAACTTCGCTACGGCGACCGCTTGATAGTAGAGACCCTGATGCGCGACGATTCCGGTCTCGTCCGACCAGGTAGCCACGGGCGTCGCGTCGAATTCGCGCGGGTACAGGGCGAGTGATGTCGGCAGAAAAAACGGGTATCCAACCTTGAGCGATGCGTGTGTTCCGTCTACCCAGGCGGTGTTGTGACCGAAGTTGACGATGCTTGACGACGCGTACGCGCGCCCGCCGTTTCCGTATTCGGTGCGGATGAGGATTTCCGAGTCGACCCCGTCCTTCGTGACTGACCCCATGGCGTTGATGGTGAGTGGTGGCTCGTGGAAGAAGCTGGACACGAATGCCGTGGAGTAAATGCCGACATCGTGTGACGTGCCGCCGCCGTTCGGGTCGAAGAGTCGGTCGACGTGTCGGAGGTCCTGGCTGTGGTCGGCTTGCACCAGCCGAATGTCACCGAAGACGCCGTCCGCAACCAACTGACGAATGATGTCCGACTGAGGCAGATAGGTCGTCCACATGGCTTCCATCGCGAACAGTCCCGATGCGCGGGCAGCGTCACGAATTGCACGGGCATCGGCTGCCGTCGTTGCGATCGGCTTTTCCACGAGCACGTGTTTGCCAGCGGCGAGTGCTTGCAGAACGTTGTCGCGGTGGGTATGTTGACGAGTCGCGATGTACACGACGTCGACTTCCGGGTCTGCGAGGAGGTCGTCATATGACCCATACGCATTGGCCAAACCGAACTTGTCGGCGAAGGCACGGGCGCGCTCGGCATTCGTGGAACCCGCTGCGACAATTTGCTGGTTCGTGTTCTTGAGGACGGTACCGACCCACGTGTCGGCGATTCCGCCCGGGCCCAGAATTCCCCAGCGCAGCGACGGGACGTCGAGCGGGTCGACCAGCCGAGGTGTCGGCATCGCCGACGGCAGGGGAATGGTGGGCATTACTTCAGGGCGTGACCGGCGCTGCCGAGCTGCTTGGCGTAGTCGACGACGCGAGCCGCCATCGCCGTCTCGGCGATCTTTCCCCAGCTGCGAGGGTCGTACACCTTCTTGTTTCCGACTTCGCCGTCGACCTTGAGGACACCGTCGTAGTTTTTGAACATCGTGTCGGCGACCGAACGCGTGTAGGCATATTGGGTGTCGGTGTCGAGGTTCATCTTGATGACGCCGTTGCGAACGGCTTCAAAGATTTCGTCTTCGGTCGAACCCGATCCGCCGTGGAACACGAGGTCCATCGGCTTGGGGTCGGTGCCGTACTTGGCGGCGAGACCGGCCTGGATGTCGGCGAGGATTTCGGGGCGAAGCTTGACGTTGCCCGGCTTGTAGACGCCGTGAACGTTTCCGAACGTGAGGGCCGCCATGTAGCGACCGTTCTCGCCCAGTCCGAGCGCCTCGACGGTCGCGATGGCGTCCTCGAGGGTCGTGTAAAGGTTTTCGTTGATGTCGTGGCTGACGCCGTCCTCTTCGCCGCCGACGACTCCGATTTCGACCTCGAGAATTGCGTTGATGTTCTTGGTCTTGACGAGAATCTGCTTTGCGATTTCCAAGTTCTCCGCGAGCGGAACCGCCGAACCGTCCCACATGTGCGACTGGAAGATGGGTTCGCGACCGGCCTTCACTTCCTCTTCCGAAGCAGCGATAAGCGGGTACACAAAACCGTCAAGGGCGTCCTTCGGGCAGTGGTCGGTGTGCACGGCGACTGTAATCGGATACGACTTTGCAACTTCGTGGACGTATTTCGCCATCGCGAGTGCGCCAGTCGCGCGCGCCTTGACTGTGTGGCCGGCGAAAAAGTCGGCACCGCCCGTCGTGACCTGAAGGATTCCGTCCGAACCGGCCTCGGTGAGGCCCTGGAGTACCGCGTTGATTGTCGACGACGACGATACGTTGATGGCCGGGAAGGCGAAGACGTTCTTCTTCGCGGTGTCGAGCATTTCGGCGTACTGATCCGGTGTTGCGACGGGCATGTCTTCTCCTGGTTCGTGGTGGGGCCTGGTGGTTCTCAGTCTAGTCTTTGGCCCCGAGCGCTAGGCTGGCGATATCGCCGATCCACCACAGACGCGACCCAGTCACTGTGTAGATGAGGGACCCCATGGAAAATCCATTCGTTCACCCGGATCGCAACCTCGCGCTTGAGCTGGTTCGCGCGACCGAAGCCGCCGCCATCCGCGCGATGCCGTTTGTTGGTCGAGGCGACAAGAACGCAGCGGACGGCGCCGCCGTTGACGCGATGCGCAAGTTCCTCGGGACGGTCAACTTTCGAGGGACCATCGTCATCGGTGAGGGCGAGAAGGACAACGCCCCGATGCTGTTCAACGGCGAAGTCGTCGGCAACGGCAACGGCCCCGAGTGTGACATCGCCGTTGACCCGATCGACGGGACGAGCCTGACCGCGGCCGGTCGTGGTCACGCAATTTCGATGCTCGCCGTCGCAGACCGAGGCTCGATGCTTGACGCCTCGAGCGTGTTCTACATGGAGAAGTTGGTTTCCGGCGCCGACGCAATCGGAGTTCTCGACATCACACAGTCGTTGGGGGACAACATCCGTGAACTCGCAAAGAAGAAGCGAGTTTCTGTGAGCGACATCAAGGTCGCCATCCTCGACCGCCCCCGCCACGGCGACGCAATCGAAGAGATTCGTTCCGCCGGTGCGCACACAAGGCTGATCCTGGACGGCGATGTGGCCGCCGGAATCAACTCGGCTCGTCCCGACAGCCGCATCGACCTGTGTTACGGAGTCGGTGGTAGTCCCGAAGGTGTTGCAACGACGTGTGCGATCAAGGCGCTCGGCGGTTTCATTCAGGGCCGACTCAAGCCCGGGACGGACGAGGAACGTGAACGCGGCACCGCCGCCGGACTCAAGTTCGACTACGTCTATTCCGCCGACGAACTCGTCGCCAGTGACAACACGTTCTTTGTCGCGACGGGAGTCACCGACGGCGAATTGGTTCGGGGCGTTCGACACGACGGCCCGTGGCTCAAGACGGAGAGCGTCATCTTCCGTTCGCGTTCGGGCACGATACGTCGAGTCAACTCGGACTATCTCGCCGAGCGTTGGCTCGACTAGAACCGATTCGTGAGCTCGTGCTCGACCGTGTTATTGCGAGAAAGCACAACCGCTGACCACACCGCACCGAATCCAGTGAGTGCGAGTCCGATGAGCGCAACGTGCCACGTCCCTGTGATTGCGCGGGCAAGACCCATCAGTGGCGGGACTGTAGCGGCGACTCCGTAACCGATCGTCTGCACGAACGAACTGAGTTGCATCGACGCCGACGTCGATTGGGTGCGCAGGTTGATGAGTGCCAGCGCCATGGGGAACAGCAACGGACCGGCACCGAACAGAAGCGTCCAGAAAAAGGGTGCGACGGTGGGGAAGGCGCTCATCGCACCGAATCCGACGATGATGAGCAGTCCGCCGAACGCGGTCAGCCACCCGATGTTTTTCACGCGCGCCGCGAGGATCGGCATAGCCAATGCCATCGGTGTGCCCGCGAACGCAAACAGGGACAACATAAGCCCGCCCTCGACGTCGGTCATGTTGGCGAGTTCCTTGGCAATGTCGGGAAGCCATGCATACATGCCGTAACCGGTGATGCTCGAGACGGCGAACGAGATGGCGATGGCGACCGCGGTCTTGGATTTCAGCAGGTCGAGCCGGACGCCGCTCGTCGATTCGCGTTCGACGGGGTTGGAGTTTTGAGTTCGGATCTCAAAAAACCACGGGATCAGCGCGGTCGCCGCGATAGTCGCCCACAGCGCCATCGTGATTCTCCACGATGTTGCGTCGCTGAGCGGCACGGCAATGAGCGGTGGGATGACCGAGCCCAGGGAAACACACGTGATGTACGTCGCCGACATCGGCCCGATGTGGTCGGGGAAGTACTTCTTGATGGTCGGGGGGAGCGACACGTTTCCCATTCCCGATCCGACGAGAGCGATGGCGGAACCGATCGCAAGCACGGTCCAGTCGGTCGCGAATGCGCGGACAGTGTGTCCAAGCGCGATAAGTCCGACCAGGGCGACCAGGTTCCATTCGAGCCCAACACGCTTGGTGAGTCGTGGAGTCAGCAGGCCGCCGATGACGAATCCGATCGGCGGTAGTGATCCGAGCACGGCTCGGGCGTCGAGACCAAGCGGAACGTCGTTGGCGACGATGTCGTAGATGGGGGAGAGCCCAGAAACCGCCGACCGCGTGTTAGCGGCGACGAGGATGACGCCGATGACCGCGACGATGCTGTCGCGCAGCGCGGCCTTACTTCGAGTCGTCTTCCCCATCAGAGTCCATTGTGGACTCTTCGTCGAAGATTTCTAATTCATCGGCATTCGTAGCCATCACCGCATCGAGCGGAAGTGCGTCCGGATCCGGCGCTGGGTACTTCTTCTGTTCGGTCAGGGATTTGGTCACTGGTGCGACGACAGGCATGGCGGCGCTCGCCGAACCCGGTAACGCCTTGGCGGCACTGAGTAGCCCACCGTTCATCTTGGCGACGACCGCATTGAACGCGTTGAGGGCAGTGCCAAAGTTATCGCCCAACTTCTTGACCAGTCCGGCGAGGTTGAAGAATTCCGTGTACAGAGCCTTGCCCAGATCGACAATCACGTGGACCTTGTCGAACTGTTCCTGTTGGTGCCAGAGGTACGCGATCGATTTGAGTGACATGAACAGGACGTTGGGCGACACAAGAGCAATGTTGAGTTCGAGGGCGTCGTCGTACAGTTTGGGGTCGGCGCCGAGCGCGGCGGTCAGGATGGCTTCCGACGGAACAAACATGATCACGTAATCCGCGCTGCCGCCCAGTTTGACGGTGTACTTGCGCTTGTTGATTTCCTTCATGTGCTTGCGGACTTCTTCCGCGTGCTTACGAAGGAGGGCGGTGTTGTCTTTACCTTCGGAGCCGGCCTCGATTGCGTCCATATACGCATTTGTCGGAACCTTCGAGTCGATGATGATGTGACGATCGCCGGGCAAGTGAATGACGAGGTCGGGTCGACCCTTCGAATCGTCCTCGTCCAGAGCGTCGACCTGCACCTGGGTGTTGAAATCCGCGTGTTCGACGAGCCCGGCTGCTTCGATCAGACGGCGCAACTGGTGTTCGCCCCAACCGCCACGAACGTTGGAGGAACCGCCGGACCCGAGGGCCGCCTTGAGACCGGTGGTCACACCGGCGAGGCTGTCGGTCTTTTCCTGCGTCAATCGAAGAGCGTCGACAACGGAGGTGTACTGGTTTCCGCGTTCGTTTTCCATCGTGCGGACCGAATCGCCCAACTGCTTCAACATCAACGTCACGGGTTCGAGCTTGTTCATGACGGCGTTGTCTTGAGCCGTCTTGTTCGTTTCCTTTTCGCGCAGGAGATCAATCGTCGCCGAGAGTTCCGCGATGCGCTTGTCCTGAAGCTCTGTCGTCGCGGTCAAAGCCGCGACCGTTGCGGCGTCATCCGCAGTTTTCGGGGAGCGGTTCTTTGCCAATAGCCAACCGATGGCGGCCCCGACAACAAGTCCGATGAAAAGGTAGATGAGTTCCATGTGTTCATTGTGACAGCGACCAACGACGCGAAATTGACGATTCGGCGCGGGCGAACTCGCTGTTGCCACGATTGTCAATATGTCCTAACATAGTCATAGACTTATCGAGCACATGCAGAAAGGCCACCACATGTCGAACCACTACGACGTCATCACGATTGGTCGCGTCGGCGTGGACATTTACCCGCTACAGGTGGGCGTCGGCCTCGAGGACGTCGAATCGTTCGGTAAGTTCCTCGGCGGAAGCGCAACCAACGTTGCGGTTGCTGCCGCGAGACACGGACTCAACTCGGCCGTCATCACCCGAACGGGGAACGACCCGTTCGGAAAGTTCATTCACAACGAACTCGTTCGACTCGGCGTCTCCGACGAGTTCGTCTCGGGTGTAACAGGGCTCAACACCCCCGTCGTTTTCTGTGAGATTTACCCGCCGGACGATTTCCCGCTTTACTTCTATCGCGAACCCAAGGCGCCCGACCTGGAAATCAAGGCGAACGAACTCGATCTCGACGCGATTCGCGACGCAACGATTTACTGGGCGACCGTCACCGGGCTCAGCCAGGAACCGTCGCGCGAGGCGCACCATGTCGCGTGGGATGCCCGCGGTCGCAAGCCACTCACCATCCTCGACCTCGACTACCGCACCACGTTCTGGGACTCACCCGAACTCGCGACCCGCGAGGTTGAGAAGGCTCTCGGCAAGGTGACCGTCGCCGTCGGCAACAAGGAAGAGTGCGAAGTCGCGGTCGGTGAAACCGAACCGCACCGCGCCGCCGACGCTCTGCTGGAACGCGGCATCGAACTCGCCATCGTCAAGCAGGGGCCGAAGGGCGTCCTCGCCAAGACCAAAGACGAATCCGTCGAGGTTCCGCCCTACTTCGTCGACGTCGTCAACGGACTCGGAGCCGGTGATTCGTTCGGAGGTGCGCTCTGCTACGGACTGTCGCAAGGGTGGGACCTTGAGCACATCCTCCGATTCGCCAACGTGGCCGGTGCAATCGTCGCATCGCGCCTCGAATGCTCAACGGCCATGCCGACCACAGAAGAGGTCGACGCCATTCTGAAGGAGATCGCCTAATGGTCCAGCTGGACTTCGACAAACTCCGCGAGACACGGGCGACAAACCCTGGTCGTCTCGCCGAGATTTATGCGAACCGTCAACACCGCGAATTGCTGGCAGGCGACGGTCGCCTGATGATTGTGGCCGCGGACCACCCGGCTCGTGGTGCTCTCGCCGTCAACGGCAACGCGACCGCGATGGCGGACCGTTACGAACTTCTCACCAACCTCGCAATCGCACTGTCGCGACCGGGAGTTGACGGCGTTCTCGGAACCCCCGACATCATTGACGACCTGGCGCTGCTCGGACTTCTCGACAACAAGGTCGTTGTTGGTTCGATGAACCGTGGCGGACTTCGCGGTGCATCGTTCGAGATGGACGACCGCTACACCGGGTATGACATGCCCTCGATCCAGCGCGACGGACTCGAC